>NZ_AZSN01000040.1:0-29156 GCF_000576225.1 Methylibium sp. T29-B
GCCGCGAGGTAGCGGCCGTGCCCCGGGCGGGCGTGGTCGGCGTGCGCGTGGGTCAGCACGGCGCGGGCCACCGGCCGCCACGGGTCGATGTAGAAGTCGCCGGCGGCGCAGTACAGCCCCTCCTTGCGCACGACGACCAGATCGCTCATGGCACCCCGAGGCCAGCCATGGCGGCGCGGCTCAGTAGATCAGCCGGTCCGGCCGGATGTCGCGCAGGATGGTGGTGGCGATTTCCTCGATCGACTTGTGCGTCGAGCTGAGCCAGGCGATGCCCTCGCGGCCCATCATCGACTCGGCCGCCGACACCTCCAGGCGGCAGTTCTCGAGCGAGGCGTACTTGCTGTTGGGGCGCCGCTCGTGGCGGATCTCGCGCAGGCGCTCTGGCGCGATCGTGAGGCCGAAGCACTTCTTCTTGTGCGGCACCAGCGCGGAGGGCAGGGCGCCGCGGTCGAAGTCCTCGGGGATCAGCGGGTAATTGGCCGCCTTGATGCCGTGCTGCATCGCCAGGTAGAGCGAGGTCGGCGTCTTGCCGGAGCGGCTGACGCCGACCAGGATCACGTCGGCGATGTCGAGGTTCTTGGACGACTGGCCGTCGTCATGGGCGAGCGAGAAGTTGATCGCCTCGATGCGATCGGTGTACTCCTGACTCTTTGAGATGTCGTCGAAGCGGCCGACGCGGTGGTTGGACTTGATGCCGAATTCAGCCTCGAGCGGCTCGACGAAGGTGCCCAGCATGTCCAGCACCAGGCAGTGGGCGCTGCGGATGATGCCGCGCACCTCGGTGTCGATCAGCGTGATGAAGACAATCGGTCGCTTGCCCTCGCGTCCGGCGGTGTCGTTGATCTCGCGCACCACCTGGTAGGCCTTGTCGGGGGTGTCGATGAAGGGCCGGCGCACGTGGCGGGGCTTGGCCGAGAACTGCGCCAGGATGGAGTTGCCGAAGGTCTCGGCGGTGATGCCGGTGCCGTCCGAAACGAAGAACACTGTGCGATTTGGCATGGGGAAGAAGGAGCGCGGCGCGCTTTTAGGGGGTGGCCGTCAGGGGAAACGATTGCAACGGGGACCGTACAATCTAAACCAGTTTGCACCTGGCCCTTCAGCATCCGACTCCAGTCATGAGCCCCGCGCCGAGAACAAGACGAACAGGCGTGAGCGCGGCCGACTGGAAGCCTCGGTGGCCGCAACGGTGCGCCCCGGTTTCATCACATCACGGAGTTTTCCCATGTCCAGCTTTGATGCGACCGCCCTGGTCGTCCCGTTCGAACGACTGAGAATGACCGACGTCGACGCGGTTGGCGGCAAGAACGCCAGCCTCGGCGAGATGATCAGCCAGCTCGCGGCCTCCGGCGTGCGGGTGCCCGGCGGCTTCGCGACCACGGCGCACGCCTTCCGGCAGTTCCTCAAGCACGGCGGGCTGGTCGACAAGATCAACGCGCGGCTGTCGGCGCTGAACACGGACGACGTGCGGGCACTGGCCGAGGCCGGTGCCGAGATCCGCGGTTGGGTTGAAGCGCAGCCGTTCCCGGCCGACCTGCAGGACGCGATCGCGACCGAGTTTTCGCAGCTCACCGCCGGCAACCCCGGCGCCTCGTTCGCGGTGCGTTCTTCGGCCACCGCCGAGGATCTGCCCGACGCCAGCTTCGCGGGCCAGCAGGAGACCTTCCTGAACGTCGTCGGCATCGAGGACGTGCTGCACAAGATGAAGGAGGTGTTCGCCAGCCTCTACAACGACCGCGCCATCAGCTACCGCGTGCACAAGGGCTTTGCGCACGCCGACGTGGCGCTGTCGGCCGGCGTGCAGCGCATGGTGCGCTCCGACCTCGGCGCGGCCGGCGTGATGTTCACGATCGACACCGAGTCCGGCTTCAAGGACGTGGTCTTCATCACCTCGAGCTACGGCCTGGGCGAGACGGTGGTGCAGGGTGCCGTGAACCCGGATGAGTTCTACGTGCACAAGCCGGCGCTGAAGGCCGGCAAGCTGGCGGTGATCCGCCGCAACCTCGGCTCCAAGCTGATCAAGATGGAGTTCGCCACGCCGCAGGAAAAGGCGGCCAGCGGCAAGCTCGTCAAGACCGTGGACACGGCGACCGAGCAGCGCAACCGCTACTCGCTGTCCGACGCCGACGTGACCGAACTCGCCCGCTACGCGCTGATCATCGAGGAGCACTACGGCCGCCCGATGGACATCGAGTGGGGCAAGGACGGCGGCGATGGGCAGCTCTACATCCTGCAGGCCCGTCCGGAAACCGTGAAGAGTCAGGCCGAGGGCAAGGTCGAGCAGCGCTACAAGCTCAAGGGCTCGGGCACCGTGCTGGCCGAGGGTCGCGCGATCGGCCAGAAGATCGGCACCGGCCCGGTGCGCATCGTGCACAGCCTGGCCGAGATGGACCAGGTGCAGAGCGGCGACGTGCTGGTCACCGACATGACCGACCCGAACTGGGAGCCGGTGATGAAGCGCGCCAGCGCCATCGTCACCAACCGCGGCGGGCGCACCTGCCATGCGGCGATCATCGCGCGCGAGCTCGGCATCCCGGCGGTGGTGGGTTGCGGCGACGCGACCGAGACGCTGAAGGACGGTGCGCTGGTCACCGTGGCTTGCTCCGAGGGTGACACCGGCTACATCTACGACGGGCTGCTCGAGACCGAGATCAGCGACGTGCAGCGCGGCGAGCTGCCGTACTGCCCGGTCAAGATCATGATGAACGTCGGCAACCCTCAGCTCGCATTCGACTTCGCGCAGATGCCCAACTCCGGCGTCGGCCTGGCGCGGCTCGAGTTCATCATCAACAACAACATCGGCGTGCACCCGAAGGCGATCCTCGACTACCCGAATGTCGATGCCGACCTCAAGAAGGCCGTCGAGAGCGTGGCCCGCGGCCACGCCTCGCCGCGCGCCTTCTACGTGGACAAGCTGGCCGAGGGCATCGCGACGATCGCCGCCGCGTTCTGGCCCAAGCCGGTCATCGTGCGCCTGAGCGACTTCAAGTCGAACGAGTACAAGAAGCTGATCGGTGGCTCGCGCTACGAGCCCGAGGAAGAGAACCCGATGCTGGGCTTCCGTGGCGCGTCGCGCTACATCAGCAGCGAATTCGGCGAAGCCTTCGCGATGGAGTGCGAGGCGCTCAAGCGTGTGCGCCAGGAAATGGGCCTGACCAACGTCGAGATCATGGTGCCGTTCGTGCGCACGGTGAAGCAGGCAGAGCGCGTGGTGGGCATGCTGGCCGAGCACGGGCTCAAGCGCGCGGCGGCCGGCGGCAGCGACGACCTCAAGGTCATCATGATGTGCGAGGTGCCGAGCAACGCCATCCTGGCCGACCAGTTCCTCGCGCACTTCGACGGCATGTCGATCGGTTCGAACGACCTGACCCAGCTCACGCTCGGACTGGACCGCGACTCCGGGCTCGAACTGCTGGCGGCCGACTTCGACGAGCGCGACCCGGCCGTCAAGGCCATGATCTCGCGAGCCATCACCGCGTGCCGTGCCACCGGCAAGTACATCGGCATCTGCGGCCAGGGGCCCAGCGACCACCCCGACTTCGCCGACTGGCTGGCGGCCGAGGGCATCGTGTCGATCTCGCTGAACCCCGACACGGTGGTCGACACCTGGCAGCGTCTCGCCAAGCGCTGAGTTCTGCACGCTGCAAGTCCGCGGGCTGAGCCCCGGACCTCGGAACGGCCCCGATCGGGGCCGTTTGCCGTTTTGCGTGCGCCAAGCTTCGGGTAAGTCCTGACAGGGCATATCAGAGCATCGTCAGGTTTCGTCAGCATCGCGTAAGGCGCTATTTCACAATGAAAGGAACCGTTACGAGGCCCCATGCTGCTGTTCATCGCATCGATCAAGCTCATCGCCGAGATCGCCCTGTGCGCACTGGCCGGACGCTGGCTGCTCGGCGTCTTGGCGGGCGCCAAGCGCGAACAGAATTTCTTCTATCAGTTGCTGAACGGCCTGACCCGCCCCTTCACCACTGCGTTCCGCGCCATCACGCCGAAGCTGGTGATCGACCGCCACATCCCGCTGCTGACCTTCATCGCGCTCGCGTGGATCTGGGTGTTCATGGTGATCGAGAAGGTCAGCCTCTGCCGGGCGGCGCCGGGCCAGGGGCTGTGCCAGTGAATACGACGACTGCGCCGCGCCGCGCCGGGTGGTGGCGCCACCTGCTGCTCAAGTGGCGTGCGCAGATGCTGCTCGTCGTCAATCGGCGTGACGCGGCGCTCGAGACCTTCGACGAGATGCTGGGCCTGTGGCCCGACGACGCCTATGCGCTCGCGAGCCGGGCGCATGTGCTGGCTCAGGCCGGGCGGGCGGATGCAGCGATGGCCGATTTCCGCCGCCTGCTCGACGCACAACCCGAGCATGCCCATGCCTGGTTCAATCTCGGCTTCCTGCTGGAGCAGCAGGGTCGCCTCGACGAGGCCGAACAGGCATTCCGCCGCTCGCTCGAACTCGAGTCCAAGCTCGACAGGGCCTGGTACGGACTGGGTCTGGTGCTGATCCGTCAGCACCGCTACGACGAGGCCGTCGCCGCGTTGAAGCGAAACACCGAACTGCAGCCCATGAGCCCACACGGCTGGTACCAGCTCGCGCGGGTGCATGTCGATCGTCAGCAACCCGAGGAGGCGGCGAAGATCATTCGCCATCTCCAGGGGTTCGAGCCCAAGGTGGCCGCTCAGCTCGAGCGGGAAACCGGACTGCTCGGCTCGCCGGCTGGCGGGCACTGAAAAGCGCCCGTCCACGGGCGGCAGGCATCGCGTCGAAGAACGCGAGGATGGTGGCATCCGCAAGACCGGTGACCCCCCGACGGGGTTGGAGACATCAAGGACAGGAGCGCAGCAATGCAGGTGACTGAACAGCAGCGTCTCTACTGGCAGAAGAACCTCAGGCTCACCTCGATCCTGCTGGCGATCTGGTTTGTAGCGACATTCGTGATGGCGTACTTCGCTCGAGAACTCAGCTTCTCGTTCTTCGGCTGGCCCTTCAGCTTCTACATGGCGGCGCAGGGCTCGCTGATCATCTACCTGATCATCATCTGGGTCTACGCCAGGACGATGAATCGCCTCGATCAAGAACACGGCGTTGCCGAGGAGGACTGACATGGCAGGCATCACACCGAATGGCGCCGCCGCGGGTAGCGGTCGCGCTGCCAATGCGGCCTTCAAGTCGCAACTGAACAAGGTCTACACCTGGTACACCGGCGGCTTCATCGCCTTCGTGATCGTGCTGGCGGTGCTGGAGCAGATGGGGCTGCCGCGCAGCTACATCGGCTTCATCTTCCTGCTGGCCACCGTGGCCCTGTATGCCGGCATCGGCATCATGAGCCGCACCACCGATGCGGCCGAGTACTACGTGGCAGGTCGCCGCGTGCCGGCGGTCTACAACGGCATGGCCACCGGTGCCGACTGGATGTCGGCCGCCTCGTTCATCGGCATGGCCGGCACGCTGTACCTCACCGGCTACGGTGGCCTGGCTTCATCATGGGTTGGACCGGCGGCTACTGCCTGGTGGCGCTGTTCCTTGCGCCCTACCTGCGCAAGTTCGGCCAGTTCACCATTCCCGACTTCCTGGGTGAACGCTACGGCGGCAACCTGGCCCGGTTCATCGGCATCTTCGCCGCCATCCTGTGCTCGTTCACCTACGTGGTCGCGCAGATCTACGGCGTGGGGCTGATCACGGCACGCCTGAGCGGGCTGGCGTTCGAGATCGGCGTGTTCGTCGGCCTCGGCGGCATCCTGGTGTGCTCCTTCCTCGGCGGCATGCGTGCAGTCACCTGGACGCAAGTCGCTCAGTACATCATCCTGATCATTGCGTACATGATCCCGGTGGTATGGCTGTCGGTGAAACAAACTGGCGTTCCGATCCCGCAGGCTATTTACGGATACCAGCTGGAGAAGGTTTCGAAGCGAGGAGACGAACTGCGCGTTGACCCCAAGGAGCTGGAGGTCGTCGGCATCTTCAAGCAGCGAGCTGATGCAGCAGCGGAGAAGCTCAAGGACGTTCCCGCAGCGATGGCGGCCGACAAGGCCTCGGCTGAACAGAAGCTGGCCGAACTCAAGGCGGCCAATGCCCCTCTCGCGGATGTGCAAGCCGCCGAGAAGGTTGTCGGTTCTCTGCCTGCGAGCGAAGCTGATGCACGGAAAGCCTACACCGCGGCGAAGACCGCCAACGAGGCGCGCGCCAAACCGTTGAATGGCATGCCGAATCATGCGCAGATCTATGCAGGAGATCCGAACGGGGACGAGAAGGCCAAGAAGACCTTCGACGAGTCGCGTCGCAACTTCCTGGCGCTGGTGTTCTGCCTGATGGTCGGTACGGCGTCTCTGCCGCACATCCTGATGCGCTACTACACGACGCCCTCGGTCAAGGAGGCGCGCGAGTCGGTGACCTGGTCGCTGTTCTTCATCTTCCTGCTGTACTTCACCGCGCCGGCGCTGGCCGTGCTGGTGAAGTTCGAGGTGTTCAACAACCTCGTCGGCACACCATTCGACCAGTTGCCTGCGTGGATCTCCAACTGGGCGCGGGTCGACCCGACGCTGATGTCGGTAGCTGATATCAACAAGGACGGCATCTTCCAACTGTCCGAGATGAAGATCGGCGGCGACATCATCGTGCTGGCCACGCCGGAAATCGGTGGCCTGCCGTACGTTGTGTCGGGCATGGTGGCCGCGGGTGGTCTGGCGGCGGCGCTGTCGACCGCGGACGGTCTGTTGCTGACGATCGCCAACGCGCTGTCGCACGATCTGTACTACAAGATGATCGATCCGAACGCGTCGACCTCCCGTCGCGTCACGGTCTCGAAGATCTTGTTGCTGGTCGTGGCGCTGGCGGCGGCCTACGTGGCCTCGCAGAAGCCGGCGGACATCCTGTTCCTGGTGTCGGCGGCGTTCTCGTTCGCCGCGGCGGGCTTCTTCCCGGCCCTGGTGCTTGGCATCTTCTGGAAGCGTGCTTCCAGCGCCGGTGCTGTTCTCGGGATGATTCTGGGCCTGGGAACGACCATGTACTACATGGCTCATAACCAGCCTTGGCTGCGTGGCATTTTCGGCATCACAGATCCTGTCAGCCTCTGGTTTGGGATTCAACCGATCTCGGCGGGTCTGTTCGGTGTACCTGTGGGCTTCGCGGTCATCATCATCGTCAGCCTGTTCACGCCGGCACCGAACCAGAAGGTGCAGGAGCTGATCGAGCATGTCCGCTATCCGAACCTGCGCGGCGACACGGTGAAGAGCCTGGGTACCTGAGGCCCCGTGGGGCCGGCCTCCGGGCCGGCCCGCCACGGCTCACTGGCGGCCCCCGGCAACGGGGGCCGTTTCCATTGATGCGGCTATAATCTTTGGCTCACCTTGCCGCACCCCTTGTTGACGCTAGGGGGCGGCTTCCCCGCCGACCGGTCACCGTGCCTGCACGGCCGCAAAGCGGACATCCACAAGGAGTACCGATGCGTCATTACGAAATCGTCCTGCTGATCCACCCGGATCAAAGCGAGCAGGTTCCGGCCATGCTGGAACGCTACAAGGGCCTGGTCACCGCTGCCGGTGGCAAGGTGCACCGCGTCGAGGATTGGGGTCGCCGCCAACTGGCCTACCTGATCAACAAGCTCGCGAAGGCGCACTACCTGTGCCTCAACATCGAGTGCAGCAAGGAAACGCTGCTCGAGCTCGAGACCGGCTTCAAGTTCAACGACGCCGTACTGCGCCACCTCACGGTGGTCAAGAGCAAGGCCGAGACCGCGCCCTCGATCATGATGAAGGCCGTCGAGCGCGAGGAATCGCGCAAGGCGCCGCAGTCGCAGGAAGCCGCTGCCTGATTCCGGTGAAGCCCTGCCTGCCGCAGGCGCCTGCATGAACCGCGTGGTTCTTCAGGCGCAGTTGGTGGAGCGGGGCGTGATGCGCTACACGCCCGCCGGTTTGCCGGCACTCGACTTGAGCCTGAGGCACGAGTCGCAAGTGACGGAAGCCGGGCACCCGCGCCGGGTCTCCCTGGAGATCCGGGCTGTGGGGATCGGGGCGGTGGCCGAGCAGCTCGGCAAGCTGGCGGTGGGAGACACCGCCGGGTTCGCCGGATTCCTCGGGTCCCACCGCAACGGCAAGGGCGTGCTGCTGCACATCACCGAATTCGACGCCCAGCCCGCTTCGCTTTGAGCAACCCGTTTCAGATTTCAGGAGTTCACTATGCCCCCGCCCCGTGGTAAAGGCCGTTTCGGCAAGGACAAGCGCCCGAAGCGCAACACCCAATCGCTGCTGTTCCGTCGCAAGCGCTTCTGCCGCTTCACGGTCACCGGCGTCACCGAGATCGACTACAAGGATGTCGACACGCTGCGCGACTTCATCGCCGAGAACGGCAAGATCACGCCCGCCCGCCTGACCGGCACGCGTGCCTTCTTCCAGCGTCAGCTGTCGACCTGCATCAAGCGCGCCCGCTTCCTGGCCCTGCTGCCGTACAGCGACCAGCACAAGTCCTGAGGAGCCCACCATGCAAATCATCCTGCTCGAGAAGGTGGCCAACCTCGGCAACCTCGGTGAGGTCGTCAAGGTCAAGGACGGCTACGCACGCAATTTCCTGATCCCCAGCGGTGCTGCACGTCGTGCCACCGAAGCGGCGGTCAAGGAATTCGAAGCCAAGCGCATCGAACTGGAAAAGGCTGCGGCTGCGAAGCTGGCCGCCTCCCAGGCCGAGGGCGAGAAGCTCAACGGCAAGACCATCAGCATCACGCAGAAGGCCGGCGTCGATGGCCGCCTGTTCGGCTCGGTCACCAACCACGATATCGCCGAAGCGCTGGGCAAGGCCGGCTTCAAGGTCGTGAAGTCCCAGGTGCGTCTGCCCAACGGTCCGCTGAAGACCGTGGGCGAGCACCCGGTGACGGTGGCGTTGCACACCGACGTGGTGGTCGACGTGAACGTGACGGTGGTCGGCGAGACCGACTGAGTCTTCTGTCCGCTCGCGACGAAGGCCGGCATTCGCCGGCCTTTGTTTTTGCGGCGGCGCCTGTACAGCGCCGCCCCCAGGCCACCCACCGGATTTCCACAGACTTGCCCACAACGGCGGGTCGGCGACCGGCATAAGATTGAACGATGTCAGCCATTTTCTCCGGGGGCGGCGCGCGCCCTGACGCCCGCGGCGACGACGAGGTCGCCCGACTGCGCATCCCGCCGCAATCCATCGAGGCCGAGCAGAGCGTGCTGGGGGGGCTGCTGATCGACAACGGCGCCTGGGACCGGGCCGGCGACCTGCTGAACGACGGCGATTTCTACCGCCACGAGCACCAGTTGATCTACGGTGCCATCGGCAAGCTGATCAACGCCAGCAAGCCGGCCGACGTGATCACCGTCTACGAGCAGCTGCAGTCGCTCGGCAAGGCCGAGGAGGTGGGCGGGCTGGCCTACCTGAACCAGCTCGCGCAGAGCGTGCCGAGCGCGGCCAACCTGCGCCGCTATGCCGAGATCGTGCGCGAGCGCAAGATCCTGCGCGACCTGGTCGCCACCAGCGATGAGATCGCCACCAACGCCTTCAACCCGCGCGGTCGCGCGGTCTCCGAGATCCTCGACGAGGCCGAGGGCAAGATCTTCAAGATCGGCGAGGCCGGCTCGCGCACCAAGCAGGGCTTCCAGGGCATGGACACCCTGGTCGTGCAGCTGATCGACCGCGTGACCGAACTGGCCGAGAACGGCGCCGAGGAAGTGACCGGCGTGCGTACCGGCTTCTACGACCTCGACCGCATGACCGCCGGCCTGCAGCCGGGCGACCTGATCGTGCTGGCGGCGCGCCCGTCGATGGGCAAGACCGCGTTCGCGCTCAACATCGGCGAGCACGTCGCGGTGCAGGAAGGCCTGCCGGTGGTGGTGTTCTCGATGGAAATGGGCGCCTCCCAGCTGGCGTTGCGGATGGTGGGTTCGCTCGGCCGCATCGACCAGTCGGGGCTGCGCACCGGCCGGCTGCGTGATGACGAGTGGGGGCGTCTGACCGAGGCGGTCGACAAGCTCGGCAAGGCCAGCGTCTTCATCGACGAGAGCGCGGCGCTGACGCCGAGCGAACTGCGCGCCCGCGCCCGCCGTCAGGCGCGCCAGTGCGGCCAGCTCGGCCTGATCGTGGTCGACTACCTGCAGCTGATGAGCGGCTCCAGCTCGAACGAGGAGAACCGCGCCACCGTGATCGGCGAGATCTCGCGCGGCCTGAAGTCACTGGCCAAGGAACTGAAGTGCCCGGTGATCGCGCTGTCGCAGCTCAACCGCAGCGTCGAGACGCGCACCGACAAGCGACCGATGATGAGCGACCTGCGCGAGTCGGGCGCGATCGAGCAGGATGCCGACGTCATCATGTTCATCTACCGCGACGAGTACTACAACAAGGACACCAAGGAGCCTGGTGTTGCCGAGATCATCATCGGCAAGCAGCGTAACGGCCCGGTCGGCACGGTGAAGCTCACCTTCCTGAAGCCCCTGACCAAGTTCGACAACCTCGCGCCGGGCAGCAGCGGCAGCGACTACTGACGCCCGGGCGGGGTTTCAGGGTGGGCGGCTTGACAGTCGGCCCCCATGTACATACGCTGTCCATGGACAGGGGCAAGGGGCCCCGATCGGGAGAGACGACATGGCCGCAGCCGTCGAACGCATCGTGGTGCAGGCAACCTCGCAGGACAAGAAGGCGATCGCCGCCAAGGCGAAGCGTCTGGATCTGCCCGTGTCGGAACTGATGCGCCGCGGCGCCTTCGCCTACGAGGCCAAGGAAGCGGACCAGGAACTGGGCGTACTGGCCGATGCCGCGCGCGATGCTGCCGATCGCGCCGGCGCCGCCATCGACGATGCACTGAGCTTTATCGAGGCGAGCAACAAGCGCATCGCCGCGATGGAGGCGAAGGCGTCCCGCTCGCCGAAACCAGCCGCCGGCCGGGCAGCGGTGCGCAAGGCCGCCTGATGGGCGTCACCGACCGCGTCTGGGGCGCGCTCACCTCGATGATCAAGCTCGAGGACAAGGTCAACCGGCAGTCCGACGCGATGAAGCTGCAGCAGCAGAAGATCGAGGACCTGACCGGCCGCGTGATCCGGCTCGAAGCCCAGCTCGAACTGCTGACCACGGCTGCGGTCGTGAAGCGGTTGAAGAACGACTGAGCCTCGGCCGCGCGACCGGCGCGACCGTCAGTGGAAATCGCGCGAACTCGTCGCCAGCCGGCCCAGCCAGGGCGTCATGTCGACCAGTCGCCGCGCCAGCAGGTGCGTCACGCCTTCCGGCGAGCGCTGCCATTCCCCGGCCACGGCCAGCAGGCGTGAGGCGAGCAGCGCCTGGCGGAAGCGCTCGCGCACGCCCTTCCAGACGATCACGTTGACCGAGCCGGTCTCGTCTTCCAGCGTGACGAAGATCGTGCCCTTGGCGGTCTCGGGCTGCTGGCGGCCGACGACGATGCCGCAGGCCCAGACGCGGCAGCCATCCTTCAGGGCGCCGAGCTCCCGCGCGTTGCGCCAGCCACGCTGTACGAGTCGCGGACGCAGCAGCGCCAGCGGATGGCGGCGCAGCGTGAGCTGGGTGCTGGCGTAGTCGAGCGTGATCTCCTCGGCCTCGGGCGGCGCGGGCAGGACGAGAGGGTCTTCGCGATGCGGCGCGTCGGCGAGCAGGGCGGTGCGGCGGGGCTGGCCACTCGCATGCCACGCCTGTTGCCGGCGGTGGCCGGCCAGGCTCTGCAGTGCGTCGGCGCGGGCCAGCACCTGCAGGGCCTGGGGATCGAGCCCGGCGCGCCGCGCCAGGTCGTCGAGGCTGGCGAATGTCGACACAGCGCGGGCAGCCACGATGCGGTCGGCGGCCGCCTCGCTGAAGCCAGAGACGAGGCGCAGCCCCAGGCGTACGGCGGGCTGCAGCGAGCGTGCCGCGCAGGGCGTGCTGCCCGGTGACGCCGGCTCGAGCGTGCAGTCCCAGCCGCTATGGCCCACGTCGACCGGGCGCACTTCGACCGCGTGGCGCCGTGCGTCCTGGACCAGCTGCGACGGTGCGTAGAAGCCCATCGGTTGCGAGTTCAGCAGCGCGGCCAGGAAGATCGCCGGCTCGTGGCACTTGAGCCAGGCGCTCAGGTAGGCCAGCAGCGCGAAGCTGTAGGCGTGGCTCTCCGGGAAGCCGTACTCGCCGAAGCCCTTGATCTGCTCGAAGATGCGCTCCGCGAACTCGCGGTCGTAGTTCTTTTCCACCATGCGACCGACGATGCGCTGGTGGAATTGCTGCAAGCCGCCCTTGCGTTTCCAGGCCGCCATCGCGCGGCGCAGTTCGTCGGCATTGCCGCCGCTGAAATCGGCCGCGATCATGCAGATCTGCATCACCTGCTCCTGGAAGATCGGGATGCCGAGCGTTCGCTCGAGTGCGTCCTCCAGCTCCTTATAGCGAGGCGGTGGTCGCTGGCCTTGGTGCTCCAACTCGCGTTGCTTCAGGTAGGGATGCACCATGCCGCCACTGATCGGGCCCGGCCGCACGATCGCGACCTGGACCACCAAGTCGTAGAACTTGCGGGGCTTCAACCGGGGCAGCATGCTCTGCTGGGCTCGGCTCTCGATCTGGAACACGCCCACGGTGTCGGCTTTCTGGATCATTTCGTAGGTGGCGATGTCCTCGCGCGGAATGTCCTGCATCCGCCATGACGGGGATGTGGGTGCGCCGCCGTTGGCGCCGGGCGGTGGGCCGCGCCAGTCGGTGATCAGCGCGAGCGCGCGCTTCAGCGCGCTCAGCATGCCCAGCGCCAGCACGTCGACCTTCAGCAGCCCCAGCGACTCGAGATCGTCCTTGTCCCACTGGATCACGCGGCGGTCCTTCATCGCGGCTTTCTCGATCGGCACCAGGCGTGACAACGCGTCCCGCGCGATGACGAATCCGCCGACGTGCTGCGACAGGTGCCGCGGAAAGCCGATCAGCGCGGCGCTCAGCGCCAGCCACTGCCGGGTGACCGGGGCGTCCGGATCGAAGCCGGCCTCGACCAGCCGGGCGGGCAGCGCCGCACGCCCGTCGAACCACTGGTGGCTCTTCGCGAGGCGGTCGATGCGCTGCCCGTCCAGCCCCAACGCCTTGCCGACCTCGCGCACCGCGCCGCGCACGCGGTAGGTCGAGAGCGCCGCTGCCAGCGCGGTGCGGTGCGTGCCGTACTTGCCGTAGATGTACTGGATGACTTCCTCGCGCCGCTCGTGTTCGAAGTCGACATCGATGTCGGGGCCTCGCCACGCTCCTCGCTGATGAAGCGCTCGAACAGCAGCGGGGTCTGCGTCGGGTCGACCTCGGTGATGCCCAGGCAGTAGCAGACCGCCGAATTGGCGGCCGAGCCGCGACCCTGGCACAGGATGCCCTTGGAGCGGGCGAAGCGCACCACGTCGTGCACGGTGAGGAAGAAGGCCTCGTAGCGCTTGCGGAAGATCAGCGCGAACTCGCGTTCGATCTGCGCCTGCACCGTGCCGGGCACCCCGCCGGGA
Source organism: Methylibium sp. T29-B (assembly GCF_000576225.1). Lineage (NCBI taxonomy): Bacteria > Pseudomonadati > Pseudomonadota > Betaproteobacteria > Burkholderiales > Sphaerotilaceae > Methylibium > Methylibium sp. T29-B. Next base: position 13,426 of record NZ_AZSN01000040.1, read on the forward strand.
TAGCGCACGCAGGCCCCTTCCTCGGTCAGGCGCCGCAGGTGGCTGCTGGCCGTCTCGCCGACCGGCACGATCTCGTCCGGGTACTCGTACTTCAGCTGCTCCAGCGAGAAGTCGCAGGCCCGCGCGAGGTCCACGCTGCGCTGCAGCCACTCGGGACGGCAGAGCTGCGCCAGCGCCAGCCGCGAGCGCAGGTGCTGCTCGGCGTTGCGCATCAGCGCGTAGCCGCAGTCGGCGACGCGGCGCTTCAGGCGGATCGCGGTCAGCGTGTCCTGCAGCGGCTTGCGCGAGCGCACGTGCATCAGCACGTCGCCCGCCGCCGCCAGTGGCAGGCCGGAGGCGGCCGATGCGTCGAGCAGGCGCTCCACGAAGGACTCGTCGTCGGCCCAGCGCAGCAGCTCGACCGCGATCGAGGCGCGCTCGCCGCAGCGGCCCGCCAGCCAACGGGCCTGCGCGAGCAGGGTGGCGTGAGGCTCGTCGCGGCGTGGGATCAGCAGCGCCAGGCAGTCGGGCACGCCGGCGGCATGGCCCTGGCCGGCCAGCAGCGCATCGAGGTCGTCGACGCTCAGTTGGTAGTGCCCCTTGGCGCTGCGGCCGCGACCGAGCGTGATGAGACCACAGATCTGGCATAGCCTTCGCGGTTCTTCGCCAGCAGCACCAGGCGGCAGCCCGGTGCGGTGGGCGAGGCCGCGAGCGTGAACTCGCTACCGATGATCAGGGCCGGCAACGGCGGGTTGCCGTTCTCGCGCAGCCGCTTCAGCGCCGCATGCGCCCGCACCACGCCGGCCACCGAGCACTCGTCGGTGATCGCGATCGCCGCATAGCCGAGCTGGGCGGCGCGCTCCACCAACTCCTGCGGGTGCGAGGCGCCGGTCAGGAAGCTGAAGTTCGAGCGGCAGTGCAGCTCCGCGTAGGCCGGCAGCCCGGGTCGCGTCCAGTGCAGCGGCGGCGGCGGGGGCGATGCCGGCTGCGGCGTCTTGGGATGGGCTGGTTGCGGCATCGTCTCACCCGAACCAGCCGTGCAGGAACCAGCCCCCCGACGAGGCGTCGCCGGGGTGCTCGCGGTAGATCCAGCGCAGCCGGTGGTCGGGGCCCTCGGCCACGTGGTAATCGCGCCGCACCAGCGCGCCGTCGAACCAGCCGGCCTCGATGCGCTCGGCCCGCGAGCACACCCGCAGGGGCCCACCATGCCGCGGCCGGCCCAGGGCATCGCTGGCCAGCGGCAGCGGCAACGGCAGCAACCAGAGTGGTCGGGGGGCGGTGGGAGCGGGCGCCGTGGTCGCAAAGGGCGCTGGGGGCGGTTCGCCGACCGACCGGACACGCTGCGCGTGCTCGGGTCGGTGATCGGCCCGCGGCACCCAGCGCCGCACGTGATCACTCCCCAGCCGCGCGGTCAGTCGGTCAAGCAGCGCGGCGTGTTCGCCGTCCTGCCGGCCTGGTCCGGGCAGCAGCTCGCCAGGCGTGCCGCCGTGCGGCACGGCGGCTTCCAGTTCGAGCGCGAGCTCGTAGACCGGCGCGGCGAGCACATGGCGCTGCAGGCGCTCGCGCCACAGCAGCGCGAGCTGGGCGATGTCGCGGCTCGGGGCCGACAGCTGCAGTCGCAGCCGGGTGTCGGGGCAGGGCTCGCGGCCGTGCTCATGGCGCAGTCTCAGTGCCAGCACCGTGACGGCCTGCCAGCGCAGCTGCAGCCAACCGCGCAGTGCCGGCAGCAGAGCCTCGACGGCGGCCATCAGCACCGCAGCCTCGTCGGCGCGCTGCAGCAGTTCGCGTCGGGCCAGGAAGTGCTCGGGCGGCACGAACCACGGCCTCGGGTCTGGGGCATCGCCATAGCAGCGGTCGAGCGCCCGGCCCAGGTCCACGCCGAGCCGGCGCTGCAGACCGGCACGTGGCAGCGCGCGCAGCGCCCCGAAGGTCCGGATCCCCAGCGCCTGCAGCAACTCGCTCTGGTGGAGGCTGGGCGGCAGCAGACGCGCCAGGCTCGCTACCGGCAGCCGATCCAGCTGCTGCGCACTGCTCCGGGCCTGCAGTGCATGTCGCCGGGCCAGGCCGCTGGTGGCGAACAGCCAGGCGGCGCCGGGGGTGGGCGCACAGCCCGTCCGCACCTGCACCCCGCTCGTGCGCGCCAGGGCTTGTGCTCGGTGCAGCAGCGCATGGATGCCGCCGAACAGCCGCAGCGTGCTCTGCACTTCGAGCAGCACCCCGTCCGGAATGAGGCTCAGGTGGGGCGTGAGCGCAGCGAGCGCCAGGGCCAGTCGCTCGACCAGCGCGGCCTCGCGCGGCCGGTCACGCGGGAACACGACGAGCTGCGGCAGCAGGGACAAGGCCGTGGCCACGCTCTGCCCGGCCCGCACCCCGAGGGCGTGCGCCGCGCGGTTGGCGCCGAGCAGCATGTGCTGCTCGGTCACCGCCACCGGCAGCGCGGCCTCAAGCCCGGTGTGCGAACCGGGCAGAGCTTGCAGCGGCAGCTGGGGCAGGTAGAGGGCGATCCACAGCATCGTGAGGACTCCCAGTGAGCGGCGACGCGGGGCGCACCGATGCCGGCCAGGGCAGGGCCAGCTGCAGGGGGCGGGCCATCGGCGGGCCGCGGCGCTTGAACACGTCGACGGCCAGGGCATGGCCCGGCAGCGGTTGACAGGCCAGGCGCAGCGGCGCCGGGCTGCTCAGCGAGCGGGCCGCGGGCGCCTGCAGGCTCAGCAGGCGTGAGACCGCTGCGCGGCCAGGTGCAGGCGGCGCAGCGTGGGGCGGGTCACCGGCCGTTCGCTCCACCACAGCACGGCGGCGCAGCTGCCGGCGCGCACCGCCTGCTCGGCGGCCCAGGCGGCATCGATCGCTGTCTGCGGCGCCAGGCACAGCAGCCGTGAGCCGTCCAGGCCGAGGGCCTGCAGCGCGCTCAGGCAAGGCCAGCCCGGGGGGTTGATCCAGACCATCTCCCGCGCGGTGTCCTGGCGCTGCTCCAGACTGCGCAGCCAAGGTGCCAGCAGCGTCAGTTCGCCGCAGGCCGGCGTGGCCAGCAGTTCGGTGAGGCCGCTCGCGGGCCAGCCTCCGCCAGGCAACTGCTCGTCGAGCGCCGGCCATCCGGTGGAAAGGGTCGGCAGCGGCGGCCGAGCCAGCACGCCGGCCCGCCATAGCGCAGCCCCGGGGCGGTCCATGAAGGAGGCCAGGCCGCGCGGCGGTGGCGACGGTGCGGTGGCGGCGGGGTCGAAGAGCATGGCGGAGAAGCAGACGGAGATGAATACTGTACATAAATACAGTATCCATGTGCGCGATTCCGCTCCATGCAGATCCCCGTCGGCGGAGGCCCCCGGGATTGGCTTACGGGTTCATCCGGTGTGCGGCGAGGGTGAAGGCCGGCACGCTCGCGCTTGCATTTCGCACCACCCCTGTCCCAGGAGACATTGATGAGCACCCCCGACACCTGCTGCAGCATCGCGCCTTATTTCAAGGTGGCGCCCGGCAAGCTCGATGAGTTCAAGGCGCTGACCGCGCGCTTCATCGAGAAGACACGCAGCGAACCCAAGTGCGCGCACTACGCCTTCAGCTTCGATGGCGATGCGGCGCACTGCCGCGAAGGCTATGACGGTGCAGCAGGCCTGCTGGCCCACCTGGAAAATGTCGGTGCCCTGCTGGGCGAGGCACTGAAGATCGCTGAAGTGACGCGGGTCGAAGTGCACGCGACAGCAGCCGACATCGAGCAACTGCGCGAGCCGCTGAAGGGCCTGAACCCGCAGTACTTCGTGCTGCAGAGCGGCGGCTTCCGCCGCTGAGGCAAGCCCGGGCCGGATGAAGCCCATCCTCTGGGCTTCATCCGCCGAGCGCGCGGTTCAGACGCGCTCGAAGATCGCGGCGATGCCCTGACCGCCGCCGATGCACATCGTCACCAGCGCGTAGCGGCCGCCGGTGCGCTGCAGTTCGTACAGGGCCTTGGTGGTGATGATGACGCCGGTTGCGCCGACCGGGTGGCCGAGCGAGATGCCCGAGCCGTTGGGGTTGACCTTGGCAGGATCGAGGTCGAGCTCGCGCACCACGGCACAGGCCTGCGCGGCGAAGGCTTCGTTGGACTCGATCACATCGAGGTCCTGCACCTTGAGGCCGGCCTTCTTCAGTGCGAGTTGGGTCGCTGGCACCGGGCCGATGCCCATGATCTTCGGCTCCACGCCGGCATGGGCGTAGGCCACCAGGCGTGCCAGCGGCTTCAGGCCCCCGGCCTTGACAGCCTCGGCGCTGGCCAGCACCACGGCCGCCGCGCCATCGTTGATACCCGAGGCATTGCCGGCCGTGACCAGGCCGCCGTCCTTCTTGAACGCGGGCTTCATCTTGGCCAGCGTTTCGACCGTGGTGTCGGCCTTCACGTGCTCGTCGGTGTCGAAGCTCACGGTTCCCTTGCGGGTGACGATCTCGACCGGCACGATCTGGCTCTTGAAGCGGCCCTCGGCGATCGCCTTGGCGGCGCGGTGGTGACTCTCGGCGGCCAGCTCGTCCATCATGCTGCGGGTGATGCCGAACTGCTCGGCCACGTTCTCCGCGGTGATGCCCATGTGGATCTTGTGGAAGGGGTCGTGCAGGATGCCGACGGTGTAGTCGACCATGGCCGTGTCGCCCATGCGCGCGCCCCAGCGGGCCGTGTTCACGTGGTAGGGGCCGCGTGACATCGACTCGGCGCCGGCCCCGATGGCCAGCTCGCAGTCACCCAGCAGCACCGACTGCGCCGCCGAGACGATGGCCTGCAGGCCCGAACCGCACAGGCGGTTCACGTTGAAGGCCGGCGTTTCCTTCGACAGCCCGGCGTTGATCGCGGCGACGCGGCTCAGGTAGGCGTCGCGCGGTTCGGTCGGGATCACGTTGCCCATGGCCAGGTGGCCAATGCTGTCGGCCGCTGCGCCGCTGCGCTCGATCGCTGTCCTGACCGCCAGCGTGGCCAGGTCGGCCAGGGGCGTGTCCTTCAGCGTGCCGCCGTAGGTGCCGATGGCGGTGCGCGCGGCACCGACGACGAAGACGTCTCGGGAAATGGTCATCGCAGGTCTCCTTTTGTGCAGAGCATCAATTGTGCGCCTGCCGCCCGCGGGCACCCCTACCCGTGCAGGTGGGCCTACAACACGTCCGACGCGTAATCGGCCAGCCGCGAGCGTTCGCCGCGCGCCAGCATCACGTGGCCGCTGTGTGGCCAGCCCTTGAAGCGGTCGACCGCGAAGGTGAGGCCCGAACTGCCTTCGGTGAGGTAGGGCGTGTCGATCTGCGCCAGGTTGCCCAGGCAGACGATCTTCGTGCCCGGCCCGGCGCGCGTGATCAGCGTCTTCATCTGCTTGGGCGTCAGGTTCTGCGCCTCGTCGATCAGCACGAACTTGTTCAGGAAGGTGCGCCCGCGCATGAAGTTCAGGCTCTTGATCTTGATCTTGCTGCGGACCAGGTCATTGGTCGCGGCGCGGCCCCATTCGCCGGCGCCCGAGTCATTCTTGGACAGCACCTCGAGGTTGTCGTCGAGCGCGCCCATCCACGGGCCCATCTTCTCTTCCTCGGTGCCGGGCAGGAAGCCGATGTCCTCGCCGACCGGCACGGTCACGCGGGTCACGATGATCTCGCTGTAGCGGCGATCGTCCATCACCTGCGACAGGCCGGCGGCCAGCGTCATCAGCGTCTTGCCGGTGCCGGCGGTGCCGGTGAGGGTGATGAAGTCGCAGTCCGGGTCCATCAGCAGGTTCAGCGCGAAGTTCTGCTCGCGGTTGCGTGCGGTCACGCCCCAGATGGCGTTCTTGGCATGCGAGTAGTCCTTCAGCGTCTTCAGCACCGCGGTCTTGCCGGTGATCTCGGTGACCTTCGCGTAGAGCGGTGCGGCGCCCGGGGTCTCGAGGTAGACGAACTGGTTGACCATCAGCACCGGCACCAGCGGCCCGGCGATGCGGTAGAACGTGGAGCCGCCTTGCTGCCAGCTCTCCATGGTCTTGCCGTGGCGCTCCCAGAAGTCGGCCGGCAGCGGCAGCACACCGGTGTAGAGCAGGTCGCCGTCTTCCAGCGTCTTGTCGTTGAAGTAGTCCTCGGCCGGCAGGCCCAGCGCACGGGCCTTGATGCGCATGTTGATGTCCTTGGACACCAGCACCACGTCTCGTGTCGGGTGCTGCTCGCGCAGGCCTTGCACCACGCCCAGGATCTGGTTGTCGGCCTTGCCCTGCGGCAGCCCGGCCGGCAGCTTGGCGTCGAGGAAGGTGGTCTGGAAGAACAGGGTGCCTCCGGCCTCCTTGTGACCGGTCTTCGCGAGCGCTACGCCGGCTGCGGGATCGAACTTCGCGCTGTCGGCGCCGCCGGCCAGTGCGTCGAGCTCGCGGCTGACCTGGCGCACGTTGCGCGAGACCTCGCTCATGCCCTTCTTGTGCCCGTCGAGCTCCTCGAGCGTGATCATCGGCAGGTAGACGTCGTGCTCGTCGAAGCGGAACAGCGACATCGGGTCGTGCATCAGAACGTTGGTGTCCAGGACGAAGAGCTTGGGCGGGCCGCTGGCGCGCGGCTTGCGCGGGCGCGGTTCCGTGGCGGTGCCGCGGCTGATGGCCTTGACCGGCAGTAGCCGGCCGCCGGGGCCTGTACTGCTCGCGGCGTGGCAGCGGGTGCCGGGGCGGGCGCCTTGGCGGCCGGCGCCTTGGGGTGGGGGTCGAACAGGTCGAGCAGGGCAGGACCGGGGTGGTCCTGCTTGGTGGCGCGGGTGCCCGGTTTGGGTGCGGCCTGGGAGTCGAAGTCGCTGGCGCTGAGGAGGGAGGCTTTCTTGGCGGGCGGTTTGGGCAGGGGCATGGACTTCGAGGGCCTTAAGAAGTGAAAAAGCCGCACAGTCGCCTGTGCGGCTTGCTCGGATGCGGTGAATGACTCACGGGCATGAACCCATTATGCACACCGCATGCCTGACTTCAATCTCCGCTGTGTGACGCCTTGGTAACGGTAACGTCAGGTTCTCAGGCGGCCTTCTTCAGCGCCTTGACCGACTTCAGCACCTCGTCGACATGGCCGGCCACCTTGATGCCGCGCCACTCCTCGACCAGCACCCCGGCAGGATCGATCAGGAAGGTGCTGCGCTCGATGCCCTTGACCTTCTTGCCGTACATGATCTTGTTCTTGACCACGCCGAACATGTGGCAGAGCTTTTCCTCGGTGTCGGCGATCAGCTCGAACGGCAGCTCGAGGTTCTGCTTGAACTTGTCGTGCGAGGCCATGTTGTCGCGCGACACGCCGAACACCACTGCACCGGCCTTCACGAAGTCCTTGTGGCGGTCGCGGAACTGCATCGCTTCGGTGGTGCATCCGGGGGGTGTTGTCCTTCGGGTAGAAGTACAGGATGACCGTCTGACCCAGATAGGCCTGGGGCGTGAACTTCACGCCACCGGTGGCCTGCGCTTCAAATTCCGGGAGGGCTTTATTGAGGGCGGGCGTCATGAAGGGTGCTGCTGAGGAGGCGCCTTGAGTAAGGCTAACTGTTGATTATAAAGGCGCTGTCAAGCGATACCGCCACCCCACACACTGCGGTTGCCGCGCCGCGCCGCGCCGCGCCGCGCCGCGGCGGTAGGTCGGACTCACGGCGGATCGATCAGCAGGGCGGCGATCACGCTGCGTCCCTCGGCCGCCAGCAGGTTGTAGGTGCGACAGGCGGCGGCGGTGTCCATGGTCTCGAAGCCGATGCGCCGATCGATCAGCGGGCGCAGCCATTCGGGGCGCGGGAAACGCAGCGCGTTGCCGCTGCCGAACAGCACAAGCTCTGGGCCGAGGACCGCGAGCGCCTCGAAATGCCGGGGGCCCAGCGTGTCGAAGCGGGCGTCCTGCCAGGACGTCACCTCGCCTTGCCAGGGCAGCACCACACTGTCGCGCCAGGTGCGCTCGCCGATCTGGACGCTGCTGCGTGTGTAGCCGCTGATCACGTTGGCGGCGGCGATGCGATCGGGCTGCAGTTTCATGGGGCGCGGGAGAGGGGCGGGGCAGGCTCGGAGGCGAGCGCTGTGGTCTAATTTTAGGCTCTGCGCGCAGCGCCGCCGCAGTCGTTCCATTGAGATCCAGGAGTTCTCGTGCCCAAGCCCATCGCCAAGTCCAGCAAGCTCGCCAACGTGTGCTATGACATCCGTGGTCCGGTGCTGGACAAGGCCCGCGCCATGGAAGAAGAGGGCCAGAAGATCATCAAGCTCAACATCGGCAATCTGGCGGTGTTCGGCTTCGATCCGCCCGACGAGATCGTGCAGGACATGATCCGCAATCTTTCCCAGACGGCGGGCTACACCGACAGCAAGGGCCTGTTCGCACCGCGCAAGGCGGTGGTGCATTACGCGCAGGAGAAGGCGATCTCCGGCGTGACGGTCGACGACGTCTATCTCGGCAACGGTGCGTCCGAGCTGATCGTGATGAGCCTCAACGCGCTGCTCGACAACGGCGACGAGGTGCTGGTGCCGGCACCCGATTACCCGCTGTGGACTGCGGCCGTGTCGCTGTCGGGCGGCAATCCGGTGCACTACCTGTGCGACGAGGCGAGCGACTGGTACCCGGACATCGACGACATCCGCCGAAAGATCACGCCGAACACACGCGCCATCGTCGTCATCAACCCGAACAACCCGACCGGCGCGCTGTACCCGGAGAATCTGCTGCGCGAGATCGTCGAACTGGCCCGGCAGCACCAGCTGATCATCTTTGCCGATGAGATCTACGACAAGACGCTGTACGACGGCAACACCCATACCAGCATCGCTTCGCTGGCCGACGACGTGCTGTGCGTGACGCTGAACGGCCTCAGCAAGAACTACCGAGCCTGCGGCTACCGCGCCGGCTGGATGGTGGTGTCGGGCGACAAGCGCTGCGCGAAGGACTACATCGAGGGGCTCAACATGCTCGCGTCGATGCGCCTGTGCGCCAACACACCGGGGCAGCTGGCCATCCAGACCGCGCTCGGCGGCTACCAGAGCATCAAGGACCTCGTGGCGCCGGGCGGCCGGCTGACGCGCCAGCGCGACATGGCCTACGAGCTGCTGAGCCAGATCCCCGGCGTGAGCGTGGTCAAGCCCAAGGCGGCGCTGTACATGTTCCCACGGCTCGACCCCAAGCTTTACCCGATCCAGGACGACCAGCAGTTCGCCTACGAACTGCTGGCCGAGGAGAAGGTGCTGATCGTGCAGGGCACGGGCTTCAACTGGCCGCAGCCCGATCATTTCCGCGTCGTGTTCCTGCCGAACTCCGACGACCTGAGCGACGCGATCGGCCGCATCGCCCGTTTCCTCGACCATTACCGCAAGCGCCACAGCGTCTGACACCGTGTCCGAATCGAAGATGAAACCGATCCAAGTGGGCCTGCTCGGCGCGGGCGTGGTGGCTGGCGGCGTGGTGCAGGTGCTGCAGCGCAACCGGGCCGAGATCCAGCGCCGCGCCGGCCGCGGCATCGAGGTCGCCGCGGTCGCCGCGCGCGACGTGGCCAAGGCGCGCGCCACGCTCGGCAGCGAGGTGGTGCTGACCGACGACTTCGACGCCCTGGTGCGCCGGCCCGACATCGACGTGGTCGTCGAGGTGATCGGCGGCACGACACGGGCCCGCGAGCTGGTGCTGGCCGCCATCACCGCCGGGAAGCCGGTGGTCACCGCCAACAAGGCGCTGCTGGCGGTACACGGCACCGAGATCTTCGCGGCGGCGCGCGAGCGCGGTGTGGCGGTCGGCTTCGAGGCGGCAGTGGCCGGCGGCATCCCGATCATCAAGGCGCTGCGCGAGGGCCTGACCGCGAACCGCATCAACTGGATCGCCGGCATCATCAACGGCACCACCAACTTCATCCTGTCGGAGATGCGCTCCAAGGGGCTGGACTTCGGCACCGTGCTGAAGGAAGCCCAGCGCCTGGCTACGCCGAGACCGACCCGACCTTCGACATCGAGGGCATCGACGCCGCACACAAGGCGACGATCATGAGTGCGATCGCCTTCGGCACGCCGGTGCAGTTCGAGCACGCCTACATCGAAGGCATCACCAAGCTGCAGGCGGCCGACATCCGCTACGCCGAACAGCTGGGCTACCGCATCAAGCTGCTGGGCATCACCAAGCGCCGCGAAGATGCGCAGGGCATCGAGCTGCGCGTGCACCCGACGCTGATCCCGGGCACGCGCCTGATCGCCAATGTGGAGGGTGCGATGAATGCCGTGGTGGTGCAGGGCGACGCGGTCGGCTCCACGCTCTACTACGGCAAGGGCGCCGGCGCCGAGCCGACGGCCTCGGCCGTGGTCGCCGACCTGGTCGACGTGACCCGGCTCATCACCGCCGACCCCGATCACCGTGTACCGCACCTGGCCTTCCATCCCGATGCGGTGGCGGCCACGCCCATCCTGCCGATCGAGCAGGTCGTCACCGCCTTCTACCTGCGCCTGCAGGTCGCCGACAAGGCGGGTGTCCTGGCCAACATCACCCGCATCCTGGCCGACCACGCGATCTCGATCGACGCCGTGCTGCAGCGCGAGTCGGCCGAGGGCGAGAGCCAGACCGACCTGATCATCCTGACCCACGACACGCTCGAAGGGAAGATGAACGCGGCGCTGGCGCAGATGCAGGCGCTGCCGACCGTGCTGGCGCCCATCGTGCGCATCCGCAAGGAAGAACTGTCCTGATGCCCCACCCCCGTTGCGGCATGCTGGTTGTTGTGAGTCCGAATCGTCCATGAACTACCTCAGCACCCGCGGCGACTCCACGCCGCGCGGCTTCTCCGACATCCTGCTCGAAGGCCTGGCGCCGGATGGGGGTCTCTACCTGCCGGAGCGCTATCCGCGCGTCGATGCGGCCACGCTGGCGCGCTGGCGCGGCCTGTCCTACGCCGACCTCGCGTTCGAGATCCTGTCGCTCTACATCACCGACATTCCGGCCGACGACCTGCGCACGCTGATCCGCAAGACCTACACGCGCGAGGTCTTCGGTACGACCGAGATCACCCCGCTGAAGCCGCTGGAGCCTGGCGTCGCGCTGCAGGCCCTGTCGAACGGACCGACGCTCGCGTTCAAGGACATGGCCATGCAGCTGCTGGGCCAGCTGTTCGAGTACGAGCTGGCGCGCCGCGGCGAAACGCTCAACATCCTGGGCGCGACCTCCGGCGACACCGGCAGCGCGGCCGAGTACGCGATGCGTGGCAAGCAGGGCGTGCGCGTCTTCATGCTCAGTCCGCACGGCCGCATGAGCCCGTTCCAGCAGGCGCAGATGTTCAGCCTGCCCGACGCGAACATCCACAACCTCGCGGTCGAGGGCGTGTTCGACGACTGCCAGGACATCGTCAAGGCCGTGTCCAACGACCTGGAGTTCAAGCGCCGCTGGCGCATCGGCACCGTCAACTCCATCAACTGGGCGAGGCTGCTGGCGCAGGTGGTGTATTACTTCGCCGGTTATTTCCAGGCCACGAAGTCGAACGACGAGCGGGTGAGCTTCTCGGTGCCGTCGGGCAACTTCGGCAACGTGTGCGCCGGCCATGTGGCGCGCATGATGGGCCTGCCGATCGAGCAGCTGGTGGTCGCCACCAACGAGAACGACGTGCTCGACGAGTTCTTCCGCACCGGCAGCTACCGCGTGCGCGGCGCGGCCGACACGCATGAGACTTCGAGTCCCTCGATGGACATCTCCAAGGCCAGCAACTTCGAGCGCTTCGTGTTCGACCTGCTGGGTCGCGATGCGGCACGCACGCGCCAGCTGTTCGGTGACGACATCGCACGGCACGGCGGCTTCACGCTGACGCCCGCCGAGTTTGCGCGGGTGCGCGAGTTCGGCTTCGTGTCCGGCAAGAGCACGCACGCCGACCGCGTGGCGACCATCCGCGACACTCAGCAGCGTTTCGGCGTGACCATCGACCCGCACACCGCCGACGGCCTGAAGGTGGGCCGTGCGTACGTGAAGCCCGGCACACCGCTGCTGGTGCTGGAGACCGCGCTGCCGATCAAGTTCGCCGCCACCATCCTCGAGGCGCTCGGCCACGAGCCGCCCCGGTCGGCCGGGCTCGAGGGGCTCGAGCAGCTCCCCAGGCGCTTCAAGGTCATGCCGGCCAGCTCGGCGACGGTGCAGGCCTACATCGTCGAGAATTGCTCGACATGAGGGTTGTCGCCGGATGAAGGTCGTCGGTTTCTGCGGGTACTCGGGCTCGGGCAAGACCACGCTGGTCGAGCAGCTCGTGGCGCGCCTGCGCCTCGCCGGGCACCGCGTCTCCGTCGTCAAGCACGCCCACCACGACTTCGATATCGACCAGCCCGGCAAGGACTCGCACCGTCACCGCGCCGCCGGTGCCTACGAGGTGGTGATCGCATCGAACCGGCGCCTCGCGAAGATCCGCGAATACGACATCGAGGCCGATCCGAACCCGCACCAGCTGATCGCCGAACTGTCCGACGCCGACTGGGTGCTGGTCGAGGGCTTCAAGCACGCCGACCTGCTGAAGATCGAGATCTGGCGTGCCGAGACCGGGCAACGGGTGCAGTACCCGCATGATCCCTTCGTGGTCGCGATCGCGACCGACAGCCCCGCGGCCCTGCCGTCCCCGACGCAGCTGCCGGTGCTCGACCTGAACGATGCCGACGCGGTAACGGCTTTCCTGATCCGCCAAGCCGCACGCCACGATTACCGGTCCCCCTATGACGACGCCGACAACGAAGCCGCCTATGTCGCCCCCTCGGCCGATGTTGAGCCTGACCGACGCGCTGGCGCGGCTGCTCGCCGGCACGACGGCACTGGCTGAGACCGAGACGGTCTCCACCTTCGAGGCCCTCGGTCGCGTGCTCGCGGTCGATGTGGTCTCGCAGCTCGACGTGCCGCCGCATGACAACAGCTCGATGGATGGTTACGCCCTGCGTACGGCCGATGTGCCCCAGCCCGGCACGCTGCTGACCGTCAGCCAGCGCATCGCGGCGGGGCAGGTCGGCGCGGTGCTGGCACCCGGCACGGCCGCGCGCATCTTCACCGGGGCGCCGGTGCCGGAAGGCGCCGATGCGATCGTGATGCAGGAGCAGTGCGAGCCGGTTGGTGGTGGCAGCGTGCGCGTCCAGATCCGACCGACCGCGGGCCAGTGGGTGCGCCGCCGCGGCGAGGACGTTTGTGCCGGCAGCGTTGTGCTGGCGCGCGGCAGCCGTCTCACGCCTCAGGCTCTCGGACTGGCGGCCTCGGTGGGCGCGGCGACGCTGAGCGTGGTGCGCCGGCCGCGCGTCGCGCTGTTCTCGACCGGCGACGAACTGGTGATGCCCGGCGAGCCGCTGAAGCCCGGTGCCATCTACAACTCCAACCGCTACACGTTGCGGGCGCTGCTGCAGTCGGCCGGCTGCGAGGTCAGCGATCTCGGCATCGTGCCGGATCGGCTCGATGCCACCCGTGAGGCGCTGCGCCGGGCCGCCGAGGGCCATGACCTGATCCTCACGTCCGGCGGGGTGTCGGTCGGCGAGGAAGACCACCTGAAGCCGGCCGTCGAGGCCGAAGGCCGGCTCGACCTGTGGCAGATCGCCATCAAGCCGGGCAAACCGCTGGCCTTCGGCGAGGTGCGCACGAGCGGAGCCGACCGGCCGGCGCTCTTCATCGGCCTGCCCGGCAACCCGGTGTCCAGCTTCGTGACCTTCCTGCTCGCGGTGCGCCCGGTGCTGCAGGCCCTGCAGGGTCTGCCAGGTGCGGAGCCGGCCGGCTGGCCGGTCCGTGCGGACTTCGACTGGCCACGGCCGGATGCCCGGCGCGAGTTCCTGCGGGCCCGGCGCAATGCCGATGGTGGACTCGAGCTGTTCGGCAACCAGAGTTCGGGGGTGCTGACCTCGGCGGTCTGGGCCGAAGGCTGATCGACAACCCGCCGGGTCGGGCCATCGCGCGGGGCGACATCGTTCGCTTCCTGCCGTTTGCGGCGCTGCTGGCATGAAAGGCCGCGCATGAAGGTGCAGGTGCGCTACTTCGCCTCGGTCCGCGAGGCGCTGGGTCCCGGCGAAACGGTCGAGCTTCCCACGGGCACGCGCCTGTCCGGGCTGCGGGACCAACTCATCGCAAGGGGCGGGCGTCATGCCGAGGCACTGGGCCGCGGTCGTGCCCTGCGCATGGCGCTGGACCAGGCAATGGTCGACGATGAGGCCATGACGGTGCATGAAGGCGCCGAAGTGGCCTTTTTCCCGCCGGTCACGGGCGGCTGAGCCGCGCGCCGCCCTGCGGCGTGGCCTTCGAGGGATGGCGGGGCGTTCAGGATGCGCTGATCCTGCGCGCAGTCACCGGGTATACGCTTTGCAACCAGAACGCAGGGAACTGCGGTCTATGCTGCAGACTCTGCCACTCAGCCGTACATGATTCCCATCTCACGCCCTTCCGACCCCGCGAGTCCCCCCGCGGTGAGCGCCCGTCCGACGGTCGTGGAGCCCCAGCGGCTCCCGTCCGGTTCGGCCGTGGGCAGCTTCGTGCTGCAGAAGCTCCAGGTGCGCGACGAATTCGGCCTGCGTTACCTGGCCACTGCCAGTGCGTCGGGCGGCGAAGTCACGATCGAGGAGTTCGCGCCGGCCGGTATCTCGCTGCGCGACACGACCGGGCTGCTGCGGCCCCGTTCGCCGGCCCATGCGGCCTTGTGGGAGGAGGGCCTGCAGGCCTTCCTGCAGGAGTCGGAACTGCTCGCCAAGCCCCTGCATCCCGCGCTGATGCGCATCGGCGCGGTGTGGCAGATGCGCGGCACCGCCTACCGGCTGTGGCCGCGCGTCGAAGGGCGCACGCTCGCCGAGGTCTGCGCCGCGATGACCGAAGCGCCGAGCGAGGACTGGCTGCGTCGGATGATCGGGCCGGTGCTCGATGCACTGGAGAGCCTGCACGAGGCCGGATGGGTGCACGGCAATGTCCGACCCGGGCAGATCCTGGTGCAGCCAGATGGCACGCCGATGCTGCTGGACACCGCTGCGGTCCGGACGACGATCGGTGCGCGCCTGCCGCAGCACCCCGCCTGGCCGGAGCCCGGCTTCCGGCCCCCCGAGCTGGCCGAGCCGCCGAGCGAGCACGCGCCGGGACCCTGGTCCGATCTGTACTCGCTGGCCGCCGTGGTGCAGTTCTGCATGAACGCGCCGCGACTGGGCGATGGTGCCGCCACGCAAGCTGGCAGCGCACCGGCAGTGGGGCGCTATGCGCACGGCTTCGTGTCGGTGCTCGAACGTTCGCTGGCCGCCGACCCGCGTGAGCGGCCGCAGTCGGTAGCGGCCTTCCGTCGCCAACTGCAGGCGGCAGGTGGCGGCGTGGCCGCTGCGGCACGCGAGCCGGTGGTCGCGCCGGAGCGTCGGGGGTTGGCGCTGTCGGACATCCCGGTACTGAAGACGCCGTTCCCGGAACGCGAGGTGCTGTGGTCGGTGTCGGGGCCGGCGGAGCTCGGTCGCGACAGCCGGCCGCAGCCGCTGCCCAGCCTGCGCTCCGACCCCATGCTGCACGGCGCCCGCGGTCGGCCCGACCCGCACCGCCACCCCCACCGCGCCCGCGCCGCTGGCCCTGGGCGGTGGCCGGCGTACTGGGGACGCTGCTGGTCGCCGGACTGGTCACCTACCAGCTCACCGGTGATACGAGTTCCCGGCTCGCGAGCATGACGCCGTTCCAGGCTGCGTCGCCGTCGGCGGAACAGGCCTTGCCGCAACGCGACCCTTCCGCGGCTGGCACGGTGGAGCCGGCCTCCTCCGAGCCGGCGCCGGGGCCCGCCGCGCAGGCGGCCAGCGTGCCGTGACACGCTGCAGGCGGCGAACGTCCAAACCGGTCGCAGTGCCGTCACGCGGCCCCTCCGCCTCAGCGGC
>NZ_AZSN01000041.1:0-28802 GCF_000576225.1 Methylibium sp. T29-B
GCCGTAGTGCAGCGCGTGGCCCGCCAGCCCGTCGCCCTGGCTCACGCGGCGCAGCGCGCCGCCGAGCAGAGAGAGATCCAGCCACTCGGGCGGCAGCGTGCCCAGGCCGGGCGAGGGCCGGGTGCCGGGGTGGTGGAACATGCTGCGGATCAAGGCCGTTGCGTCGACCGGCGCGACCGGACGGCTTTCCGCCGGGGCCGCGGCACGCGCGCTGCGTGCCGGCGCGACGGCATTGCGCACAAAGAAGCCGCGCTGGCGACGGGCCTCGATCAGTCCCTGGGCAAGCAGCTGGTCGTAGGCGGCCACCACGGTGTGCGGGCTCACGCCGTGCCGCTGCGCGCAGTCGCGCACCGACGGCAGCCGCGCGCCGGGCGCCAGCAGGCGGCTGCGGATGCGCTCGGCGTAGCGCTCGGCGAGTTGCTCGGTCAGCGTGGTGGTGGCGTCACGGGTCAGCATGGCGGCGTGTGTCGTCGGGAGCGCCAGTACAGATCGGTAGTTGATGCGAGATTCTGTACTGTTGGTGTATTGGTTCGAAGCGTACAGTGCTTTCGCATGCCGATACAAGCCCTGCCCGTGAATGCCGCCGGTTCTGCCGCCCGCCACCGCGACGAAGTGCGCGGCCTGTGGCTCGGGCTGCTGGGGGTGGTGATCTTCGCGATCACGACGCCGATGACGCGGCTCGCGGTCGGCGATGTCGGCGACCCGCAGCTCACACCGCTGTTCGTCACCGCCGGGCGGGCTGCGGTGGCCGGGCTGCTGTCGGCGCTGTGGTTGTGGGTCGCGCGCGCGCCGCAGCCGCAGCGACACCAGCTGCGCGAGTTCGCGGTCACCGCCAGCGGTGTCGTGATCGGCTTCCCGCTGTTCCTGGCGTTGGCGCTCCGCGAGGTGGCGGCGATCCACGCCGCCGTCATCACCGGCGTGCTGCCGCTCGGCACCGCGGTGGTCGCGGTGCTGGTGCTGCGGCAGCGGCCCTCGCGCGGGTTCTGGATCTGCGCGCTGGCCGGCTGCGGCCTG
Source organism: Methylibium sp. T29-B (assembly GCF_000576225.1). NCBI lineage: Bacteria > Pseudomonadati > Pseudomonadota > Betaproteobacteria > Burkholderiales > Sphaerotilaceae > Methylibium > Methylibium sp. T29-B. The sequence goes on from NZ_AZSN01000041.1 coordinate 1,015, forward strand.
GTGCTCGGCTACGCCGCGCTTCAGGGCGGCGGGCGCCTGAGCCTGGCCGACGGCCTGCTGCTGATCGCGGTGGCGAGCGGCTCCGTCGGCTATGTCTACGGCGCGCGGCTGTCGACCGCGATGCGTCCCGAGCAGGTGATCTGCTGGGTGCTGGTCGGCGCGCTGCCGCTCACGCTGCCGCTGACGCTCTGGGCTGCCGCCAGCGTGGATTTCGGTGCGGTGCGCGGCGGCGCCTGGCTGGGCTTCGGCTATGTGGCGCTGTTCTCGATGTGGCTGGGCTTCTTCGCGTGGTACCGCGGCCTCGCGCTCGGCGGCACGGTGCGCGTGAGCCAGGTGCAGCTGCTGCAGCCCTTCGTGTCGATGCTGGCGGCGGTGCCGTTGCTGGGCGAGCGGCTCGACGCGCTGACCCTGGCCTTCGCGCTCGCGGTGATCGCCACGGTGTTCATCGGCAAGCGCATGCCGGTGCGGGGGGCGGCATGAGGACGCTCGGCGTGCTCGGCGGCATGAGCTGGGAATCCACGCTGATCTACTACCGCGATCTCAACCGCGGCGTCGCGCAGCGCCTCGGGGGCCTGCACAGTGCATCGCTGCGGCTGCACAACCTCGACTTCGAGCCGGTCGCGGCGCTGCAGCGCGAGGGCCGCTGGGCCGCTGCGGCCGAGCAACTGGCGGTGGCCGCCTGCGGATTGCGCGATGCCGGGGCCGAGGGGCTGCTGATCGCCAGCAACACGATGCACCGCGTGGCGCCGACGGTACAACAAGCCTGCGGTCTGCCCCTGCTGCACATCGGCGACGCGATCGGTGCGGCGCTGCGGGCGGCGGGTCTGACGCGCATCGGGCTGCTGGGCACGCGCTTCACGATGGAGCAGGACTTCCTGCGCGACCACCTGCGGCAGCGCCACGGTGTCGAGATGCAGGTGCCGGGCGAGGCCGACCGGGCCACGCTGCAGCAGCTGATCTTCGACGAGCTGTGCCGCGGCATCGTGCGCGACGCCTCCCGGCAAGCGACCCTGTCGATCGTCGACCGGCTGGCCGCCGACGGTGCCCAGGGCGTCGTGCTCGGTTGCACCGAGCTGGGCCTGCTGCTCGATCCCGCCGCGCTGCCGCTGCCCGGCTTCGACAGCACGTGGCTGCATGTGCAGCAGGCGCTGGACTGGATGCTCGACGACACCCCTCGAGGAGACCCCCGATGACCTGGACCCTGGCGCGGCGCACCGAGCGCATGAATCCTTCCGCGATCCGCGAGATCCTGAAACTGGCCGAACGGCCCGGCGTGCTGTCACTGGCCGGCGGCCTGCCGTCGCCGGACGGCTTCCCGGTCGAGGCGCTGCGCGAGGCCAGCGCCCGGGTGCTGCGCGACACCCCACGGGAGGCGCTGCAGTACGCCGCGAGCGAAGGCTACGGGCCGCTGCGCGAGTGGGTCGCGGCCCGGCTCGCCAACGACGGCGTCGTGGTCGAACCCGGGCAGGTGCTGGTCACCACCGGCTCGCAACAGGGGCTGGACCTGGTCGGCAAGCTGCTGATCGATGCCGGCAGCGCGGTCGCGGTGGAGACGCCCACCTACCTGGGCGCGCTGCAGGCCTTCGCGCCCTGCGAGCCGGCGTTCGCCGCGCTCGCCTCCGACGACGAGGGTCCGAAGCCCGAGGCCCTGGCCGGCGCCGCGGGCGCGCGCTTCGCGTACCTGCTGCCGAACTTCCAGAACCCGACCGGGCGGGTGATCTCGGAGGCCCGTCGCGAGGCCCTGGTGGCGGCGGCGCAGGCGGCTGCGCTGCCGCTGGTCGAGGACAACCCCTATGGCGAGCTGTGGTTCGACGCCCCGCCACCGGCGCCGCTGGCCGCGCGCTGGCCGCAGGGCACGATCTACCTCGGCTCGTTCTCGAAGATCCTCGCGCCCGGCCTGCGGCTGGGGTATGTGGTGGCGCCGCCGGCGCTGTATCCGAAGCTGCTGCAGGTCAAGCAGGCGGCCGACCTGCACACGCCGGGCTTCAACCAGCGCATCGTCCACGAGGTCGTGCGAGACGGCCTGCTCGATCGCCATGTGCCGACCGTGCGCGCGCGCCATGCCGCGCAACGCGACGCGATGGCGGCGGCGCTGCGCGCGCACCTGCCCGCCGGCGCCGAATGGCAGCCACCGCGCGGCGGCATGTTCTTCTGGCTGCGGCTGCCGCCGGGGCTGGACGCGACGGCGCTGCTGCCGCGCGCTATCGCCGCCGGCGTGGCCTACGTGCCGGGTGCGCCCTTCCATGCCGGCGAAGCCGACCCGCGCACGCTGCGGCTGAGCTTCGTCACGCTGACGCCAGCGCAGCTGCACACTGCGATCGCCACGCTCGGGCGCGTGGTGCACGAGGCACTGGCCGAGCAGGCCGGGTCGGCGCTCTCGCTGAGGAGAGCCGCATGAGCGCGAACCCCGCTCGCCGCTTCTCGCAGGTCGACGTGTTCACCGCCGAGCCGTTGCGCGGCAACGCCGTCGCGGTGGTGTTCGACGCCGAGGGCCTGGACGACGCGCAGATGCAGGCCTTCGCGCGCTGGACCCAGCTCAGCGAGACCACCTTCCTGCTGCCACCCACCGATCCGTCCGCCGACTACCGCCTGCGCATCTTCACCCCGGCCGAGGAACTGCCGTTCGCCGGCCATCCCACGCTCGGCAGTTGCCACGCCTGGCTCGAGGCGGGCGGCCGGCCACGCACGGACGAGGTGGTGCAGGAATGCGGTGTCGGACTCGTGCGGATACGACGTGACGGCCGCCGGCTGGCGTTCGCCGCGCCGCCGCTGCGCCGCAGCGGCGCCGTCGACGAGGCCACGCGGGCGCAGATCGCCCGCGCCCTGCGCGTCGACGCGAGCGAACTGCTGGCGACGCAATGGGTCGACAACGGACCGGGCTGGGTGGCCGCGCTGCTGCCCAGCGCCGCGGCCGTGCTGGCGCTCGAGCCCGATTACGTCGCGATGCAGCCGCTCAACCTCGGCGTGATCGGGGCGCAGACGCCGGGTCACGACACCGCCTTCGAGGTGCGCGCCTTCGTGCCCTCGCTCGGCGTGCCCGAGGACCCGGTGACCGGCAGCCTGAACGCCGGTCTGGCGCAGTGGCTGATCGGCGCCGGGCTGGCGCCGGCGCGCTACGTCGCGAGCCAAGGGGGCCGGCTCGGGCGCGCGGGGCGGGTGCACGTGGATCAGGTCGGTGCGGACCTCTGGGTCGGCGGCGACTCGGTGACCTGCATCGTCGGCAGCTTGCGGCTGTGAGCCGCACGACGTGGGCGGCGCGGTGTAAATTCGCCGGGCGATGACCAGTCCCGGCATTGAACTGCTTACACCGGCCACGCCGGAACTGCTGGAGGCCACCCGGCAGATCTTCCGCGAGTACGCCGAGGCGCTCGGCATCGACCTGTGCTTCCAGAACTTCGACGCCGAGCTGGCCGCGCTGCCGGGCGACTACGCCGAGCCCGCCGGGGTGCTGCTGCTGGCCTACTGCGACGGCGAACTGGCCGGCTGCGGCGCCTTGCGGCCACTTCCCGAGTCCGACGAGGCGAACGCCTGCGAGATGAAGCGCCTCTACGTGCGCCGCGCCTTCCGCCGTTTCGGGCTGGGGCGGCTGCTCGCCCAGGCGCTGATCGACCGCGCGCGCAGCCGCGGCTATTCGGCGATGCTGCTCGACACGCTCGACGACATGGAGGCCGCGCGAGAACTGTACGCCTCGCTCGGCTTCGAGGAGGTACCACCCTACTACTACAACCCGATTCCCGGCGCACACTACCTGCGGGTCGGGCTTGAAGGGTCCGGCTCGCTGTACTGAGTCCCAGATCGTTAAGTGGAGTGTCGAGGCGGCGCCGTTGCGTCGCCCGGGAGGCCGCGATGAATGCGTTCAAGCAGCTGTTGCAGAACCCGGCCCGTGGCATCGACGCGCACCCGCGCGCCAGCCACCAGCGCGTGCCGCTCGGCACCTGGGTCATGTCGGCCAGCCCGCTGGTGGCCGAGGCGATCGGCCATGCCGGCTTCGACTGGGCGGTGCTCGACATGGAGCACTCGCCGCTCGAGCTGCCGGGCGTGGTGCAGATGCTGCAAGCCCTGGCCACGACGAAGCTGGTGCCGATCGTGCGCCTGCCCGCGAACGATGCGGTGCTGTTCAAGCGCCTGCTCGATGCGGGTGCCAGCACCTTGATGGTGCCGTTCGTCCAGAGCGCCGCCGAGGCCCGGCGCGCCGTGGCGGCCACGCGCTATCCGCCGCTCGGCATGCGCGGTGTGGCCGGCATGAGCCGCGCCACGCGCTACGGCACGCTGCGCCTCGATACGCAGGCGGCCGACGCGGGCGTGGCTCTGATCCTGCAGCTCGAAACGCCGCAGGCGCTCGACGCGCTGGAGGAGATCGCCGCGGTCGAGGGCGTCGATGCGCTGTTCATCGGGCCGGCCGATCTTTCGGCGGCCCTTGGGCATGGCGGCAATGCGCGGCACCCGGCGGTGCAGAAGCTGGCAGCGCAGGCGGCGGAGCGCGCGCGTGCGGCGGGCATCCCGATCGGCACGCTGGCCGGCACGCCGGAAATGGCCACCCAGGTCCGCGCGGCCGGGTTCGATTTCGTCGGCCTGGGGTCCGACCTCGGGTTGCTGGTGCATGCGGCGCAGGCATCGCTGCACGCGCTGCGCACGCCGGATGCCGCGGCGGTGCACTCGCTCCACGTCGGGACGCACGCCTACTGACCCGCGGGAGGGCTGCGGCCGAAGCAGGCTGGGGCGGCTGGCCCCTTAACACGGCAGCGGGCGTCCGTCGAGAGGCTTTCGCGCACGCGAATCAGCGGACTCGGCGAGGGTTGAAAGCTCCGGGTTATCACGTACACTCCCGGGGTTTTGCCGAATCTGACCTGTCCGAATATGAGCGAGCGCGCTTCCACCGATGTGCGCAACGCCTGGCCCGGACCTGGGGCAGCTGAGGACGACGACGCGCCTTTCAAGACCCTGAGCCCCGAAGAAGCCCAGGCTCTGAGGGCCAAGCACCCGCCGGTTTCACCCTGGCGGGTGATCGCGGCCCAGGCCGCGGTCGGCTTGGTGGTGGCGGCCCTGATCGGGCTGGTCACCCAGCGCAGCGAACTGGCCTGGTCGGCGCTTTACGGCGCCGCGGCCGTGGTGGTGCCGGGCGCGCTGTTGGCGCGCGGCATCACCCGCCTCACGGGGGCAGGAGTGGGCGCCGCGGCGTTCAGCTTCATGCTCTGGGAGGCGGTGAAGGTGGGTTTGGCAGTGGCCATGCTGGCGGCTGCCACGAAGGTCGTGCCGGGTTTGAGCTGGCCAGCGCTGCTGGTCACCATGCTCGTGTGCATGAAGGTCAACTGGTTGGCGCTGCTCTGGCAGGGCCGGGTGAAGAACGAAGCGGGACGAGACTGACTCATGGCAGCCGAAGGAAATCTTGCGGGACACGGACCCACTGCCGGTGAATACATCGGGCACCACCTGAAGCACCTGCAGAGCCACGAGCAGACCAGCATCGTGGATTTCTCGGTGTTCAACGTCGACTCGCTGTTCTGGTCGATCCTGCTCGGCGTCGTCGGCCTGTTCTTCATGTGGCGTGTCGCCAAGGGCGTGACTGCCGGCGTGCCGGGTCGCACCCAGGCCGCCGTCGAGTTGCTGCTCGAGATGGTGGACAACCAGGCCAAGTCCATCATCCACAACGCCACCTCGCGCAAGTTCGTCGGCCCGCTGGCGCTCACCGTGTTTGTCTGGATCTTCCTGATGAACTCGATGGACTTTCTGCCCGTGGACCTGATTCCGCGCATCTGGGAAGCGATCTACGGTGCGGCCGGCCACGACCCGCACCACGCCTACATGCGCGTCGTGCCGACCGCCGACCTGTCGACCACGCTCGGCCTGTCATGCGGCGTGCTGCTGGTCTGCATCTACTACAACATCAAGATCAAGGGGCTCGGTGGCTGGGTGCACGAGCTCTTCGCGGCGCCGTTCGGCGACAAGTGGTTCCTGTATCCGTTCAATTTCGCGATGCAGATCATCGAGTTCCTCGCGAAGACGGTGTCGCATGGCATGCGGCTGTTCGGCAACATGTATGCCGGCGAACTGCTGTTCATGCTGATCGCGCTGATGGGGGGCGTGGGCTTTGCCTCCGGCACCGGCATCGCGATGTGGATCGGCCACATCCTGGCCGGCACCGCCTGGGCGATCTTCCATATCCTGATCGTCGCCCTGCAGGCCTTCATCTTCATGATGCTGACCCTGGTCTATGTCGGTCAGGCGCACGACGCCCACTGACCGTTCGCGCTCGATTCGTTCTTCTTTCTTTCACTACAACCACCCCTCTGAAGGAGTCACCATGGAACACGTTCTCGGTTTTGTTGCCCTCGCCGCCGGCCTGATCATCGGTCTGGGCGCCATCGGCGCCTGCATCGGCATCGGCATCATGGGCAGCAAGTACCTGGAATCGGCCGCCCGTCAGCCCGAGCTGATGAACGAGCTGCAGACCAAGATGTTCCTGCTCGCCGGCCTGATCGATGCGGCCTTCCTGATCGGTGTCGGTATCGCGATGATGTTCGCGTTCGCCAACCCCTTCGTGCTGAAGTAATCCGGCCGTCCCTCCAACCGCACTAGAAAGGTGTTGCCGTGAGTCTGAACGCAACGCTCTTCGCGCAGCTGGTGGTGTTCTTCATCCTGGCGTGGTTCACGATGAAATTCGTGTGGCCGCCCATCACGAAGGCGCTGGACGAGCGCGCGAGCAAGATCGCCGACGGCCTGGCCGCGGCCGACCGTGCCAAGACCGAGCTGGCCTCGGCCAACAAGCGGGTCGAGGAACAGCTTGCCTCCGTACGTGACGAGAATGCTCGCCGCCTGGCCGATGCCGAGAAGCGTGCTCTCGCGATCGTCGAAGACGCCAAGAAGCGCGCCACAGAGGAAGGCAGCAAGATCGTCGCCGCCGCCAAGTCGGAAGCCGAGCAACAGCTGGTGCAGGCGCGCGAGTCGCTGCGCGAGCAGGTCGCCGCGCTGGCCGTCAAGGGCGCCGAGCAGATCCTCAAGCGCGAAGTCAACGCCGGCGTCCACGCCGACTTGCTGTCGCGTCTGAAGACGGAGCTCTGACGATGGCAGAACTCGCAACCATCGCGCGCCCCTACGCCGAGGCCCTGTTCCGCGCCGCGCCGAAAGGCGAGGCGGCCGGCTGGGCCGAGCAGGTGGCCGCGCTCGGCGCGGTCGCTGCCGACCCGGTGCTGCGGCAGTTCGCCGACAGCCCGAAGGTGGCGGCCCAGCAGGTGTTCGATCTCGTCGCCGGCGTCACCAAGCAGACGCTGGTGCCGGGTGTGCAGAACCTGCTGCGCGCCATGATCGAGAACGGGCGCCTGTCGGCGCTGCCCGAGGTCGCCGCGCAGTTCCACGCGCTGGTCAACGCGAGTTCGGGCGTTTCCGACGCCATCGTCTACAGCGCCTTCCCCATCGAGCCGGCCGCGCTGGCCGACCTGGTGGCGACGCTGGAGAAGCGCTTCGGGCGCAGGCTGTCCGCCACGGTGCAGCTCGAGCCCGAACTGATCGGTGGTGTCCGGGTGGTGGTCGGCGACGAGGTGCTCGACACCTCGGTCAAGGCCCGTCTCGAGCACATGAAGGTCGCGTTGACCGCCTGAGCCGTATTTGAATCAATCCGCCCGGAGGCGCGAGTCGTCGGGTTCGGTCGTCGACGCCGCAGGGCGCCTGAAGAGACTGGGAGCTAGCCATGCAACTGAATCCCGCTGAAATTTCCGAACTGATCAAGAGCCGCATCGAGGGGCTCGGCGCCTCGTCGGACATCCGCAACCAGGGCACCGTGGTGTCGGTGACCGACGGCATCGTGCGCGTGCACGGCCTGTCGGAGGTCATGGCCGGCGAAATGCTGGAGTTCCCCGCCACCAAGGACGGCCAGCCGACCTTCGGTCTCGCGCTGAACCTCGAGCGCGACTCGGTCGGTGCCGTGATCCTGGGCGAGTACGAGCACATCTCCGAAGGCGACACGGTCAAGTGCACCGGCCGCATCCTGGAAGTGCCGGTCGGCCCGGAACTGATCGGCCGCGTGGTCAATGCGCTGGGTCAGCCGATCGACGGCAAGGGACCGATCAACGCCAAGATGACCGACGTGATCGAGAAGGTCGCGCCGGGCGTGATCGCACGGAAGTCGGTGGACCAGCCGGTGCAGACCGGCCTGAAGTCGATCGACTCCATGGTGCCGGTGGGCCGCGGCCAGCGCGAGCTGATCATCGGCGACCGCCAGACCGGCAAGACCGCGGTGGCGATCGACGCGATCATCAACCAGAAGGGTCAGAACATGACCTGCGTCTACGTCGCGATCGGGCAGAAGGCCTCGTCGATCAAGAACGTGGTGCGCTCGCTCGAAGCGGCTGGTGCGATGAGCTACACCATCGTCGTGGCGGCCTCCGCCTCGGAATCGGCAGCGATGCAGTACGTGTCGGCCTACTCGGGCTGCACGATGGGCGAGTACTTCCGCGACCGCGGCGAAGACGCGCTGATCATCTATGACGACCTGTCCAAGCAGGCGGTCGCCTACCGCCAGGTCTCGCTGCTGCTGCGCCGCCCGCCGGGCCGTGAAGCCTACCCCGGTGACGTGTTCTATCTCCACAGCCGTCTGCTCGAGCGCGCCGCGCGCGTGAACGCCGATTACGTCGAGAAATTCACCAATGGCGCCGTCAAGGGCAAGACCGGCTCGTTGACCGCGCTGCCGATCATCGAGACCCAGGCCGGTGACGTGTCGGCCTTCGTGCCGACCAACGTGATCTCGATCACCGACGGCCAGATCTTCCTCGAGACCAACCTGTTCAACGCCGGCATCCGCCCCGCGATCAACGCCGGTATCTCGGTGTCGCGCGTGGGGGGCGCCGCCCAGACCAAGCTGGTCAAGGGCCTGTCGGGCGGCATCCGGACCGACCTTGCGCAGTACCGTGAACTGGCCGCCTTCGCGCAGTTCGCCTCCGACCTGGACGATGCCACCCGCAAGCAGCTCGACCGCGGCGCGCGCGTGACCGAGCTGCTCAAGCAGCAGCAGTACCAGCCGCTGCCGATCAGCCTGATGGCTGCGACGCTGTACTCGGTGAACAAGGGCTTCCTCGACGACGTTGACGTGAAGAAGGTGCTCGCCTTCGAATCGGGCCTGCACCAGTTCCTGAAGACCAGCTACGCCGCGCTGCTGAAGAAGCTCGAGGACAGCAAGGCGCTGGACAAAGACAGCGAAGCCGAGCTCGCCGCCGCCATCGGTGCCTTCAAGAAGTCCTTCGCGTAAGCGCCTGACCCTCTCACGACAAGGAGCGCGCGATGGCAGCCGGCAAGGAAATACGCGGCAAGATCAAGAGCGTCGAGAACACCAAGAAGATCACCAAGGCCATGGAAATGGTCGCGGCTTCGAAGATGCGCAAGGCGCAGGAGCGCATGCGCGCGGCCCGGCCGTATGCGGACAAGATCCGCAACATCACGGCCAACCTCGCGCAGGCCAACCCCGAGTACACCCACCCCTTCATGGCGGTGAGCGCGACGGCCGCCAAGACCGCGGGGTTCGTCGTCGTCACCACGGACAAGGGCCTGTGCGGTGGCCTGAACACCAATGTGCTGCGCGCCGTCACCGGCAAGCTGCGCGAGTTGGAGTCGCAGGGCAGCAAGGCCGAGGCGGTGGCGATCGGCAACAAGGGCCTGGGTTTCCTGAACCGTATCGGCGCCAAGGTGGTGTCGCATGCCACTCAGCTGGGTGATGCGCCGCACCTCGAGCGGTTGATCGGGCCGGTCAAGGTGCTGCTCGACGCCTATGCCGAGGGCAAGCTCAACGCGGTCTACCTCTGCTACACGCGCTTCATCAACACGATGAAGCAGGAGCCGGTGGTCGAGCAGCTGCTGCCGCTGGCCTCCGACAAGCTGAAGCTGACGCCGGCGAACATGGCTGGGACTACCTCTACGAGCCCGACGCCAAGACCGTCATCGACGACCTGCTGCTGCGCTTCGTGGAGGCGCTGATCTACCAGGCGGTGGCCGAGAACATGGCGTCGGAGCAGTCCGCGCGCATGGTCGCGATGAAGGCCGCGACCGACAACGCAGGCACGCTGATCGGCGAGCTCAAGCTGGTCTACAACAAGACCCGCCAGGCGGCGATCACCAAAGAGCTTTCAGAGATTGTGAGCGGCGCGGCCGCGGTGGGCTGACGGCCCGACGCACCCGCAGACGCAACGCAAAGACTATTGATTGAAGGAACTGAAAAATGGCGAACACTCAAGCAGCCGTCGGCAAGATCGTCCAGTGCATCGGCGCTGTCGTGGACGTGGAGTTCCCGCGGGACCAGATGCCGCGTGTCTATGACGCGCTGAAGATGGAAGGCTCTGCTCTGACGCTCGAGGTGCAGCAGCAGCTCGGCGACGGCGTGGTCCGTACCATCGCGCTGGGCTCGTCCGACGGCCTGCGCCGCGGCCTGATGGTCAGCAACACCGGCGCGGCGATCACCGTGCCGGTCGGCAAGGCCACGCTGGGTCGCATCATGGACGTGCTGGGCAGCCCGATCGACGAGCGCGGCCCGGTCAGCGCCGAGCTGAGCATGCCGATCCACCGCAAGGCGCCGGCCTACGACGAGCTGAGCCCGTCGCAGGAGCTGCTCGAGACCGGCATCAAGGTGATCGACCTGATCTGCCCGTTTGCCAAGGGCGGCAAGGTGGGTCTGTTCGGCGGTGCCGGCGTCGGCAAGACCGTGAACATGATGGAGCTGATCAACAACATCGCCAAGGCCCACTCGGGTCTGTCGGTGTTCGCTGGCGTCGGCGAGCGTACCCGCGAGGGCAACGACTTCTATCACGAGATGTCGGACTCGAAGGTCGTGGTCCAGGAGGACCTGACGCAGTCGAAGGTCGCGATGGTCTACGGCCAGATGAACGAGCCCCCGGGCAACCGTCTGCGCGTTGCGCTGACCGGCCTGACGATCGCCGAGTCCTTCCGCGACGAAGGCCGTGACGTGCTGTTCTTCGTCGACAACATCTACCGCTACACGCTGGCCGGCACCGAAGTGTCCGCGCTGCTGGGCCGGATGCCGTCGGCGGTGGGCTACCAGCCGACGCTGGCCGAGGAAATGGGCCGGCTGCAGGAGCGCATCACCTCCACCAAGGTGGGCTCGATCACCTCGATCCAGGCCGTCTACGTGCCCGCGGATGACCTCACCGATCCGTCGCCCGCAACCACCTTCGCCCACTTGGATGCGACCGTGGTGCTCTCGCGCGACATCGCCTCGCTGGGCATCTATCCCGCGGTGGACCCGCTGGACTCGACCTCGCGCCAGATCGACCCGAACGTGGTCGGCGAAGAGCACTACAACACCACCCGTGCCGTGCAGCAGGTGCTGCAGCGCTACAAGGAACTGCGCGACATCATCGCCATTCTCGGCATGGACGAACTGGCGCCGGAAGACAAGCTGGCCGTGGCGCGCGCCCGCAAGATCCAGCGCTTCCTGTCGCAACCCTTCCACGTGGCCGAGGTCTTCACCGGCTCGCCGGGCAAGTACGTGCCGCTGAAGGAAACCATCCGCGGCTTCAAGATGATCGTGGCCGGCGAGTGCGACTCGCTCCCGGAACAGGCCTTCTACATGGTCGGGACGATCGACGAAGCTTCGAAAAGGCCAAGAAGATCCAATAAGCGGCGCAGACGGCGCTCGGGCGTCGTTGCCGTGCGCACTGGGCAGGAAGCCCGGGTCCGCGCGGCGCCTATCCGAACGCCGCCTGCTTGCTTCTTGAACCTTCTTGCACGCTAAGGACGATTCAGCATGGCAACGATTCATGTCGACGTGGTTTCCGCCGAAGCCTCGATCTTCTCGGGCGAAGCGAAGTTCGTCGCGCTGCCCGGTGAAATGGGCGAGCTCGGCATCTATCCGCGACACACGCCGCTGATTACGCGCATCAAGCCGGGCGCGGTGCGGGTGGAGCGCGCCGACAACGGCGAGGAAGAGTTCGTGTTCGTGGCCGGCGGCATCCTCGAGGTGCAGCCGGACCGCGTCACGGTGCTGGCCGATACCGCGATCCGCGGTCACGATCTCGACGAGGCCAAGGCCGAGGAGGCCAAGAAGGCCGCCGAAGAGGCGATGAAGAACGCCAAGAGCGACATCGACTTCGCCAAGGCCCAGGGCGAGTTCGCGGCCATGGCCGCGCAGATCGCTGCGCTGCGCAAGTTCCGCAAGAAGTAAGGCGCGGAGGTCGGGGCGGCGGGCTGTTTCGCCGTCGGTCCGCACACGACACCAGGCCCGCCGCGTGCGGGCCTTGTCGTTTCTTCAGGGCCGGCTGAACCGCTCCAGCACGCTGCCCAGGTCGCCCAGCCCTGAGCTGCCGATGTCGGACAGCTGGCCATTGGGCGTGAGCTTGTCCACCACCTGCGGCAGCAGCTGCGACAGTTGACCGGCCGCCTCCCCCGGAGGCAGGCCAAGCTGCTGGGCGAACTGCGACAGCATGTCGCTGCCCAGCACGTCCTGCAGCTGGCTGGCGGACACCGGCAGGTTCTGGCCAGTGCCGACCCACGAGGCGATCAGGTCGCCCAGGCCGCCCTGTTGGAACTGCTGCACCAGGCCCTCGAGCCCGCCGCCTCCCTGTCCACCGCGCGCCAGCATCGCGATCACCGCCTGCAGCGCGTCGCCTTGCCCGTTCGCCTGGGAGCCGCCCAGGGCTCCGATCACCGAGTCCAGCAAACCCATCACGTGCTCCCGCGGGGACCGTCCCCGCGCCGATTGTGAGGCCCGCAGGCGAGCGGCGGCGCAGAGTCCCTCGGCAGCGTACGGTGCCCGCGCGGGCTCACCTCTCAGCCGAACAGCGCCGCCACGGCTGCCAGTACGGTCAGCGCCGCAGTTTCCGCACGCAGCACCCGCGGGCCGAGCGTGATCGGCTGCAGGCCGGCCGCGCGCGCCTGCGCATCCTCGGTGTTGCAGAGGCCGCCTTCGGGGCCGCTCAGGAACAGGAGGCCTTGGCCGGCCCGCAGTGCCGGCGGCAGTGCCTCGACGAACGGGCGCGTGCCCTCGGCCAGGCTCAGCACGAAGCGCGCCTCGGTCACGTCGGGCCGCAACGCGCGTTGCCACTCGCCGAAGGCACGCACCGGCAGCAGGCGCGGCAGCGTGGTGCGGCCGCACTGCTCGGCCGCGGCGCTCGCCACGCCTGCCAGTGCGCCAGCTTCCTGTCGGCGCGCTCGCCGCCCAGGCGCAGCACCGAGCGCTCGCAGACGAGCGGCTGCAAGGTCGACACACCCAGCTCGGTGGCCTTCTCGACCAGCCAGTCCATGCGTTCGTTGGCGGGCATGCCGACCGCCAGCGAGATCGGCAGCGGCAGCTCGCGGTCCACCGGTTGCGACGCACCGACGCGGACCCGGACCTCGCTGCGGCCCATCTGCACCACCCGGGCCTCCCATTCGCTGCCACGGCCATCGAACAGCGTGAGGCCATCGCCCGGCTGCAGCCGCAGCACCTGCACGTGGCGTGCGGCAGCGGCGGGCAAGGCCGCCTCCAGGCCATCGGCCAACGGCATGTCGACGAGAAAGCGTGGCACCTTCGGCCCTCGCTCAGAACGTGTAGCCGCTCTCTCGCTGCGTCCCGGCGAGCTGCTCCAGCAGATGCGCCAGCGGGCCCAGGCCGTTGTAGCGGCTGGCCACGCGGTGCGCGTAGCGCCACACCAGAGGCAGGTCCTTGAGGTAGCCGTCCTTGCCGTCGCGGTGCGAGAGTCGCGCGAAGATGCCCAGCACCTTCAGATGACGCTGCAGCCCCATCCATTCGAAGTCACGCCAGAAACTGCCGAAATCGGCGTCCAGCGGCAGGCCCGCCTTGCGACCGCGTTCCCAGTAGCGCACCGCCCAGTCGAGCTGGGTGGACTCGTCCCACTCGACGTAGGCGTCACGCAGCAGCGACGCGAGGTCGTAGCTGACCGGGCCCCACACGGCATCCTGGAAATCCAGCAGGCCCGGTGGGCCGCCCGGCTCGCGCGGCAGCATCAGGTTGCGCGAGTGATAGTCGCGATGCACCAGCACGCTGGGCTGAGCGGTGCAGGCGTCGAGGATCAGCGCGAAACAGCGTTGCAGCTGCGCGAGCGCCTTGTCGTCGAGCCGCTGCCCACAGTGGCGCTCGATGTACCAGGTGGGGAAGAGGTCGAGCTCGCGCTGCAGCAGCGCGCGGTCGTAGTTCGGGACCTGGGCGTGCGCATCGATGCGCTGCAACTGCACCAGCGCGTCGAGTGCGGCCAGATAGAGCGCGTTGGACTGCGCGGGGTCCGCGCGCCGGATCGCCTCGAGGTAGGTGGTGGCGCCCAGGTCGCTGAGCAGCATGAAGCCGTGCGGCTCGTCCCAGCTCAGCACCTCAGGCGCCTCGAGACCGCCGCCGCGCAACAGCGCGGCCACGCCGACGAAGGGCCGGCAATCCTCGTGGGTCGGCGGCGCGTCCATCACGATGCGCGGGCCGTCGCGGCCGTCGATGCGGAAGTAGCGTCGGAAGCTGGCGTCGGCACTGGCTGCGCGCAGACTGCCGACCACCAGGCCGTGGGCCGCGGCCTGTGCGTTCAGCCAGTCCATGAAGGCGTGCTGCCGGGCGGGGTCGGTCCAGCGGATCGGTTCGGGTGTGGTCACGGTGTGTCGGCGCGGCGGCCCCGCGGTCCTGCGGTACGGCAGCCTCCGGAACGAAGGCGCGTGGAATAATCAGATTCTACAAACCGCATGCAAGGTGGCGTCGCCGTGGCGCTGCTCGGGCGGTCGCAGCGCGCCGCGACCGGCGACTCCTTTTCTCTTGTCTGCCACGATCTTGCCGACCGCCGACCGCGCCGCGACCGTCCTGCCTCCACGGCGCGCCTGGGCCCTGCGCCCGGTCGCGGCGGCGGTCCTGATGACGACCGCAGGTGGCGGCGTGCTGATCGACGTCGCACGCGCGCAGTCAGGAGCCGAAGGCCCTGGACTGCAGGTGAGTCCCGAAAGCGGTGCGCGCTTCGGTCCACTCATCAAGGCCGACGACGGCGGCGGGCCGCTGGTGATCGAGGCTGATCGCCTGTCGGGCCGGCCTGACCTGGAAACTCTGGCCGAAGGTGCCGTCGAGTTCCGCCGCGGCCCCTTGCTCCTGAAGGCTGACCGGGTCGAGTACCAGCAGCAGAGCGACTTGGCGCGCGCCACCGGCAACGTCGAGATCTCGCGCAACGGCAACATCTACCGTGGCCCCGAGGTGCAGCTGAAGGTCGACCGTTTCGAAGGCTACTTCCAGTCGCCGAGCTACCACTTCGGCCGCACCAACGCTGGTGGGCAGGCCGACCGCTTCGACTTCCTCGACGAGAACCGGGGCATCGCCTACGGCGCCACCTACACCAGCTGTCCGGCGCCCGACCCGGCCTGGCTGCTGAGCACCGACCGTGTGCTGCTCGACACGGCGGCCGAGGAAGGCACGGCCGAGGGCGCGGTGCTGCGGTTCTACGGCGTGCCGATCCTGGCCGCGCCGACGCTGAGCTTCCCGCTGACCGAGAAACGCAAGTCTGGGTGGTTGCCGCCGAGCATCAAGCTCGACAACAAGAGCGGCTTCGAGCTCGGCGTGCCCTACTACTGGGACATCGCCCCGAACCGCGACGCGACCCTGACGCCGTCGGTCATGACGCGGCGCGGCGCGGCGCTCGACACCGAGTTCCGCTATCTCGAGCCAGGCTACCTGGGCCGCGTTCAGGCCTATGCGCTGCCCGACGACCAGGTCGCCAATCGCTCGCGCTGGGCCCTGAACCTCGGCCATGAGGCACGCTGGGAAGGCGCGACGGTCGGTGAGATCGACTACGGCCTGGCGCTGCAGCGCACCTCGGACGACAACTTCTGGAAGGACTTCGCCGGCACGCTGCCCAGCCTCACGCCGCGCCTGCTGCCGACCGATGCCTATGCGCGGCGCCGCTTCGATCACGGCTGGGGCGACACCGTGGCCTACACCCGCGTGCAGACCTGGCAGGTGCTGCAGGATATCGACCCGGCCAGCCGCATCGTCTCGCCCTACCAGCGCGAGCCGCAGATCGGCCTGCGCCAGCGCGGCGCGTCCGGCGGGCTCGAATGGCAGTGGGAGACCGAGGCGAACCGCTTCTCGAACGACGACCCCAGCCTGCAGACCGGCTCGCGCCTGCACGCCCTGGGCTCGCTGGCACGCCCCTGGTCGCCGACCGGTGCGCCCGGCTGGACGCTGACACCCCGGGTGTCGTTCAACGCGGCCAGCTACGACCTCGACCAGTCCCTGGCCGATGGCCGTCGGCGCGCGTCGCGTGTCATCCCGACGGTGTCGCTCGACAGCGCCTGGATCTTCGAACGCGACAGCACGGCCTTCGGGCGCGAACTGACGCAGACGCTGGAGCCGCGGCTGTTCTATGTCAACACGCCCTACCGCGACCAGACCGGTCTGCCGAACTTCGACAGCGCGGCCAACGACTTCAACTTCACGTCGATCTACTCCGACAACGTGTTCTCCGGCGTCGATCGCGTATCGGACGCGAACCAGGTGACTGCCGGCGTGACCACGCGCTTTCTCGACCGCACGACCGGCGCCGAGGCGCTGCGGCTGGGCATCGCGCAGCGCATGCTGCTGCGCACGCAGCGCATCACGGCCGACGGCACGCCGATCACGCAGCGCTGGTCCGACCTGCTGCTGCTGGGTTCGACCAACCTCGTGCGGAACTGGTACTTCGACAGCACCGTCCAGTACAACTCCGACACCAGCCGCGTCGCGCGTTCCATTTCGAGCGTGCGCTACTCGCCCGGACCCTTGCGCACCCTCAGCACCAGCTACCGCTACACGCGCAATGCCAGCGAACAGGTCGAGCTGGGCTGGCAATGGCCGCTCAACGCGCCGGCACGCGAGCACGCCGCCGCCGTGCAGGCGCGCGACGCGCAGATGCTCGAGGACTTCGAGGGCCGCTCGCGGCTCGCGCCGCTGGCCGGCTGCCCGGGCGCCTGGTACACGGTGGGGCGCGTCAACTACAGCCGCCGCGACTCCCGCATCACCGATTCCATCGTCGGCTTCGAGTACGACTCGGGGTGCTGGATCGGCCGCATCGTCGCCGAGCGCCTGTCCACCGGGCGCAGCCAGGCGACCACCCGGCTGCTGTTCCAGCTGGAGCTGATCGGCCTGTCGCGGCTCGGGTCCAACCCGTTAAAGGTGCTGAGGGAGAATGTGCCCGGTTACCGTTTGCTGCGCGACGACAGTCCGGTGGTCGCGCCGGCCCTCTCGACCCCCTGAGCTGCTGTCATCGATGTTGCCGAAGTCTTCTCCCCTTGCGCCAGAGGCTGCTGCTCGCGCTGCTCTGCAGCCTCTTCGTCGCGAACGCGGTCGCGCAGCCGTCGCCGGTCCGCTCTGCCGACTACATCGTCGCGATCGTCGACCGGGAACTGGTCACCAACGCCGAAGTCCAGCAGCGGCTGGCGGCGCTGCGGCGCGAGGCGGCTCAGAGTGGGCAGGCACTGCCGCCTGACGACGAATTGCGCCGCCGCATGCTCGACACCCTGATCGACGAACGCGCCCAGCTCAGTGCGGCCCGCGAAAGCGGCGTGCGCATCGACGAGGCCGAGCTCGACCGCACCGTCGGCAACGTCGCCGCGCAGAACCGCATCACGCTGGCGCAGCTGCGCGAGCGCCTGCAGCGCGACGGCATCGAGTTCTCGCGCTTTCGCAGCAACCTGCGGGATCAGTTGCTGGTCGAGCGGGTGCGAGAACGCGAGGTCCAGTCGCGCATCAAGATCAGCGACAGCGAGGTCGAGACCCTGCTGGCCAGTCGTGCCAGCGGCGTGGCCCCGCCGCAGTTCAATGTCGCGCAGCTGCTGATCGGCGTGCCCGAGGGCGCCGGCGAGGCCGAGCTGGCGCAGCGCCGCGTGCTCGCCGAACAGGCTCTGCAGCGTGCCCGCGGTGGCGAGGACTTTGCGCGTCTCGTCAACGAGCTGTCGACCGGGTCGAAGGAGCAGGGTGGGGCCCTGGGCCTGCGCACGCTCGATCGGCTGCCCGACCTGTTTGCTGACGCAGTGCGCGATCTGCGCGGCGGCGCCATCGTGCCGCAGGTGTTGCAGTCGGGCGCCGGCTTTCATGTGCTGAAGGTGGTGGAGCGGCGCGATGGCGGCATGATGGTGCCGCAGACGCGCGCTCGCCACATCCTGCTGCGGACCTCGGCACAACTGACGCAGTCGGCCGCCGTGGCCCGGCTGGCGGAGTTCAAGCAGCAGGTCGACAGCGGCAAGGCCAGCTTCGCCCAGCTCGCCCGCGAGAACTCCGAGGACGGCAGCGCGGCCCAGGGCGGCGAACTCGGCTGGGCCTCGCCGGGCCAGTTCGTGCCGGAGTTCGAGGAGGCCATGAAGGCACTCGGCATCAACCAGGTGTCGGATCCGGTGGTCTCGCGGTTTGGCGTGCACCTGATCCAGGTGCTGGAGCGTCGCAGCGTCCCGGTCGACCGGAAGCAGCAGCGCGAGATCGCGCGCAATGTCCTGCGCGAGCAGAAGTTCGAGAGTGCCTACCAGGAGTGGGCGCGCGACGTGCGGGCCCGCGCCTACGTGGAGATGAGGGAGCCTCCGCAGTGAGCGTGAGGTCGGTGACAGTGGCCCCGCGGCAGGCGTGAAGCACATCGCCCGCAAGCGCTTCGGCCAGCATTTCCTGTCCGATGCGGCGGTGGTCGATGCGATCGTCGGCCTGATCGACCCGCGACCCGGGCAGGCCCTGGTCGAGATCGGCCCGGGTCTGGGCGCGATGACCGATCCGCTGGTGGCGCGCTGCGAACACCTCACCGTCGTCGAGCTCGACCGCGACCTGGCCGCCCGGCTGCGGCGGCGGGCCGAGCTGCAGGTGATCGAGTCCGACGTGCTGCGGGTGGACTTTGCCGCGCTGGCCATGGCCTCGGCGGGCCGGCTGCGGATCGTCGGGAATTTGCCCTACAACATCTCGACCCCCATCCTCTTTCATCTGCTGCCGGCCGCGGCGCAGGTCGAGGACCAGCACTTCATGCTGCAGAAGGAGGTTGTCGAACGCATGGCCGCCGCCCCGTGCAGCAAGGACTACGGACGGCTCAGCGTGATGCTGCAGTGGCGCTATGACATCGAGTCGGTGCTCGACGTGCCGCCCGAGGCTTTCGAACCCCCGCCGCGCGTGAATTCGGCGGTGGTCCGCATGCTGCCGTTCCCGGCATCGCCTGCGGTCGACGCCGCGCTGCTCGGCGAGCTGGTGGCGACGGCGTTCTCGCAGCGTCGCAAGTTGCTGCGACACACGCTGGGAAAGTGGCTCGACGCGCGTGGGTTCAGCGGGACCTTCGACACCCAGCGCCGCGCCGAGGAAGTGCCGGTGGCCGATTACCTGGCCCTGGCCCTGGCGCTGACGCCCGGCGAGCGCTGAAATGACAACGGACCCCTCAGGGCCCGTTGTCAGTGTCGACCGCGTCCGAGATCGTCAGGCCGCGACCAGCCACCCCGCCGTGTCGAACGCGCTGCTCATGAACGGCAGTTGCACACTGATCACGCCGGCCGGCGTCTTGGCCGGCTTCGCGTCGTTCTGGGCTTCCATCGCCCGCTCTCCCTGCCCGATGTCCGGGGAGCGGGCTACTGAAAAGAATAGAAGCACCTGAAGGGTATCTTGCGTTCCCCCCAGAAGTCGGCGGCGTCGCGGAACACGTCGAGCAGCTGCTCGCGGGCCTCGCGATCAAACTTGGCGTTGTCGGGCAGCTGTTCCAGCACCACCACGAAGCCCGGCTGGCTGCCCGACTTGTGTACCAGGTCGGTCATGCAGTCGAACAGTGCATCGAGGTTCTTGCCGAAATGCGTCGGGAACAGGAAGGCTTCGGCAATACCCTCCAGGACTTCCTGCTTGGACTGGGCCGATCCCAGATTGGCGTACAGGAAATGCTGGCCGAGGTCTTGCGCGGCAAGCTGCAGATCTTCCACGCGGAATGCGCGGATGGCCTGCACGATGTTGGGACGGACGGTGTGCAAAGGCATCATGGTCGAAATCCCCCTCGTTCCTTGTTGGTGGTAGGGCTCACTGCGCGATGAGGCGGAAGCTCGCGTAGTGATCGTCGGTGTAGTAGCAGGCTTCGGGCGCGGTGGCTTGCTGGCCTCCGCACACGATCCTCCGGGCCCCCCGATCGCGGGACCCTGGTGTTTGCACCGTGTACTCGCGGTAGTAGCCGCGCGGATGGCGCGGGAGCAGACGCTCCCGGTTGCCGAACACGATGCCGTCTTTCGAGTACGGGAAGGGACCGCCGGCGTGGATCAGCCGTTGGGCCGTCTGCGCCTCGACAGGTAGTGAGGACAAGCTCACTACCGCTCTCGGCGCCGAGTCCTTCGCCTGTGTCACGAATCCGATGGATGCCGCTCCGACCGACGCTGCCGCAAGCAAGGCAACGGCAACCAGCCGCCAAGCAGATCCCCGGTGTGACCGACCGGTGAAGACCACGGGTTATCCCTGAAATTCGAAGCCCAGATGGTACTGAATTGGGGCCGATACCTCAAGGGCCTGCCTCAAATTTCAGCAGCGTCTAGGGGGAAATCAAGATTTGTTTGTGTGTACAAACTTCTTGAAATGGTCTTGAATATCGGAAAACTTGACGACTTTCTCGCCGCTGACTTGTGGGGTGCCCGCCGCCGTGGGTCCGGGGAGGGCGGCGCAAGGGTCGACGGCGCTCAGCGGACGGCGTTGATGTCGGCGACCGTCAGCGCCGTCAGGTTCACGATGCGCCGCACCGTGGCGGACGGCGTCAGGATGTGCACCGGCTTGGCGGCGCCGAGCAGCACCGGGCCGATCGCAATGCCGCCACCGGCTGCAGTCTTGAGCAGGTTGTACGAGATGTTGGCGGCGTCGATGTTCGGCAGCACCAGCAGGTTCGCTTCTCCCTGCAGTGTGCTGTCGGGGATCTGGGCACTGCGTTGCGAGGGATCGAGCGCCGTGTCGCCGTGCATCTCTCCGTCGACCTCCAGCCACGGCGCCTGCGCGCGCACCAGCGCGAGCGCCTCGCGCATCTTCAGCGCCGAAGGCTGGTTGCTGGAGCCGAAGTTGGAGTGGCTCAGCAGCGCCGCCTTGGGCACCAGGCCGAAGCGCTTCATCTCCTCGGCCGCCATCACCGTGATCTCGGCCAGCTGGGCCGCTGTGGGGTCGTAGTTGACGTGGGTGTCGACCAGCATCACCTGGCGGCCGGGCAGGATCAGCCCGTTCATGCAGGCATAGGTCTTGGCGCCAGGGCGCAGGCCGATCAGCTCGTCGATGTGCTTGAGGTGCATCGCTGTCGTGCCCCAGGTGCCGCACAGCATGCCGTCGACCTCGCCTTTGTGCAGCAGCATGCCGCCGATCAGCGTCAGCCGGCGCCGCATCTCGATCTTCGCGAACTGCTGGGTCACGCCGCGCCGCGCCATGATGCGGTGGTAGGTCTGCCAGTAGTCGCGGTAGCGTTCGTCGTTCTCGGGGTTGACCACGTCGTAGTCGCGGCCGGCTTGCAGCCGCAGCCCGAAGCGCTCGCAGCGCTGCTCGATGACCGGCGGGCGGCCCACCAGCGTCGGCCGCGCCAGGTCCTCGTCGATGATGACCTGCACCGCGCGCAGCACGCGCTCTTCCTCGCCCTCGCAGAACACCACGCGCTTGACCTTGGCACGCTTGGCGACATTGAAGATCGGCTTCATCGTCGTGCCCGAGGCGTAGACGAAGGCCTGCAGCTTCTCGCGGTAGGCGTCGATGTCCTTGACGGGCCTCGTGGCCACGCCCGAGGCCGCTGCCGCCAGCGCGACGGCCGGCGCGATCTTCATCATCAGGCGCGGGTCGAAGGGCTTGGGGATCAGGTACTCCGGCCCGAAGCTCAGCGTGGCGCCGGCGTAGGCGGCGGCCACCACCTCGCTCTGCTCGGCCTGGGCCAGGTCGGCGATCGCGTAGACCGCGGCGACTTCCATCTCGTCGGTGATGGTGGTCGCCCCCGAGTCCAGTGCGCCCCGGAAGATGTAGGGGAAGCACAGGACGTTGTTGACCTGGTTCGGGTAGTCGGTGCGGCCGGTGGCCATGATGGCGTCGTCACGCACCGCCTTCACGTCCTCCGGTGAAATCTCGGGGTTGGGGTTGGCCAGTGCGAAGATCACCGGATTGGCCGCCATCTTCGCGACCATGTCCTTCTTCAGCACGCCGCCGGCTGACAGGCCCAGGAAGATGTCGGCACCAGCGATCGCGTCCATCAGCGAGCGCTGGCTGGTGGGCTGGGCAAACTCGGCCTTGTCGGGGTCCATCAGCTCGGTGCGTCCGCTGTAGACCACGCCGGCCAGGTCGGTGACCCAGATGTTCTCGCGCGGCAGCCCCAGCTTCACCAGCAGATTCAGGCAGGCCAGCGCAGCCGCACCGGCGCCCGACGTGACCAGCTTGACCTTGGTGATGTCCTTGCCGACCACCTTCAGGCCATTGATCAGCGCGGCACCGACCACGATCGCCGTGCCGTGCTGGTCGTCGTGGAAGACCGGGATCTTCATGCGTTCGCGCAGCTTGCGCTCCACGTAGAAGCAGTCCGGCGCCTTGATGTCCTCGAGGTTGATGCCGCCGAAGGTAGGTTCCAGCGCGGCGATGCAGTCGACCAGCTTGTCGAGGTTGCGCTCGGCGATCTCGAGGTCGAACACGTCGATGCCGGCGAACTTCTTGAACAGCACGCCCTTGCCTTCCATCACCGGCTTGGCCGCCAGCGGACCGATGTCGCCCAGGCCCAGCACCGCAGTGCCGTTGGTGACCACCGCCACGAGGTTGCCGCGTGAGGTGTAGCGGTAGGCGTTGGCCGGGTCGGCCACGATCTCTTCGCAGGCGGCCGCCACGCCGGGCGAATACGCCAGCGCGAGGTCGCGCTGATTGACCAGCTGCTTGGTGGCGGCGATGGCCACCTTGCCGGGCGTCGGGAACTCGTGGTATTCGAGCGCGGCCTGGCGCAGTTCCGCACTCTTTTCTTCGTTGGTCAGCATGGTCTGGCTTTCCGTGTTGGGAGGCGCACCGCACGAGGGGCAGCGGGCCGGGTCGACGATTGTAAGAAGACCCCCTTTTGCGGCCAGAGCGGCTTGCGCAGGGCAGTGTTGCAAATCCCGGAGGTAACGGCCATGCGCGAAACTGCTTACCTCTTTCGCTTGCGAGCTCTCGATACTGAGGCTATGGCCGATGTCGATGCCCCCGTCGTGCCCACGCCGCTCGCTTCACGCTGGCGGCGACTGTTGCCGTGGGCGCTGCTCGTGCTATTGCTGGGCGTGGCCCAGACACTGCTGCTGGCACTGACGGTGCAGCACGAGAACAACCGCGAGCAGGAGCGAGTGGAGATGGCCGCCGCCTCGGCCGCGGCCAACGTGCGGCAGCTGCTCCTGCGCGACGTGCAGAGTCTGCAGGCCCTGCTGTGGAACGATCCGCAACCCGCCCAATGGCGCTCCGACGCGGCCGACCTGCTGCGTGCGCGGCGCGAGATGCTGCGCATCGAATGGCGCAGTGGCGCCAACGTGATCGAGACGGCCGCCGATTCGCCCTACGGTGGGCCGCTGTTCGTCAGCCTGGCGCGCAGTGACCTCGATCTGGACACGCAGGCCGCGTGTGCCGACGCGCAGCGGCTGGCGGCGCCGGCCTGGTCACGCAGCTACTTCGTGCCTCAGCCCGGCGGACTCGGGGTCGAGGTGATCGACGTCTGCCTGCCGATCGGTCCGAATGGCGAGCGCGGCGCGATGGTGGCCACGCTGGCGCTCGGCGGGGTGATCGACGAAGCCGTCGCGCCTGAACTGGCGCGCAGCCACGAGCTGTCGTTCGTCGAGGGTGACGGTACGCGCCTGGCGCGCGGAGGGCTGACGCGCGGGGCCGGCGTCTATGTCACCGAGCGCCTGGTCAACCTGTCGAGCCTCACGCTGGCGTTGCGGCTCGACAGCGCGGCCGGCGCGCCGCGACTGATCCCCAACGTGGCGACCTCGCTGGTGCTTGGCCTCTCGCTTGCGCTGGCGGCGGTGGTGGCGCTGCTGGCGCGCGACGTGCGTCGCCGCGCGGCGGCGGAGCAGCGTCTCGGTGAGGAGCTGACGCTGCGCCGCGCCATGGAGGACTCACTGGTGACCGGCCTGCGCGCGCGTGACCGGCAGGGCCGCGTCACCTACGTCAATCCGGCCTTCTGCAAGATGGTGGGCTTCAGTGCCGAGCAGCTGGTCGGGCAGACCACACCGCCCTACTGGCCGCCCGAGATGCTCAGCGCCTACGAGGCGCGCCAGGTGCAGCGCATGGCGCAGGGCGTGCCGGCGCACGAGTCGCGCGACGGATTCGAGACCACTTTCATGCGCGCTGGCGGTGAGCGCTTCCCGGTGCTGATCTTCGAGGCGCCGCTGGTGGGTCCCGACGGGCTGCAGAGCGGCTGGATGAGTGCAGTGCTCGATCTCAGCGCACAGCGCCGCGTCGAGGAGCGCGCGCGCCAGCAGCAGGAGCAGCTGCAGGCCACCGCCCGGCTTGCCAGCGTTGGCGAGATGGCCTCGCTGCTGAGCCACGAGCTCAATCAGCCGCTCGCGGCCATTGCCAGCTACGCGACCGGCTCGCTGAACCTGATCGACGATGCCGGCGAGCGACCCGATCCGCCGAGCCTGGCGATGATCCGCGAGGCCACGCAGCACATCGCCGAGCAGGCCGAGCGGGCCGGCCGCGTCATCCGCAGCGTGCACGACTTCGTGCGTCGCCGCGAGCAGAGCCGCGAGAGCCTGAGCTGCGACCAGCTCGTGGAGGCGGTGATGCCGCTGCTGCGCCTGCAGGCGCGCAAGTGCGGCGCGCGCATCGAGTTCGAGTTCGGCAGCCCGCCACCGCGGGTCGTGTGCGACCGCACGATGGTCGAGCAGGTGCTGCTCAACCTGACCCGTAACGCGCTGCAGGCAATGGTGGGCGAGCCGGCGGAGCGCCGCGTGGTGCGGCTCGGCGCCCGCACCCACGGCGCCTGGGTGCGGCTGAGCGTGACCGATCACGGCCCCGGCAGCGAGCCCGAGGTCGCGGCCCGGCTGTTCACGCCCTTCTTCACCACCAAGGCCGAAGGGATGGGGCTGGGCCTGAGCCTGTGCCGGACGGTCGTCGAGCAGCACGGCGGGGCGCTCGACTTCACGACGCTGCGCGACGGCGAGGGCCGCGTGCGCGGCACCTGTTTCGAGTTCACACTTCCGGCTGCCGGGCCCGCTGCCTCCCCGGCGGCAGCCCCTCCGGGCGTTCTCGATGGAGTCACTGCATGAGCCATGGCGTGCTGCCGGCCACCGCGCCGCTGGGTCTGCCGGTCGTCCACCTCGTGGACGACGAGGCGGTGGTGCGCAATGCGATCGCCTGGCTGTTGCGCACGCGCCGGCTGCTGGCCGAGCCGCACGAATCGGCCGAGGCTTTCGAGGCCATGCTCGCGGCGCGCGGTGACGCGATCCTCAATGCTCCCACCTGCGTTCTGCTCGACATGCGCATGCCCGGTGGCATGAGCGGGCTGCAGCTGTTCGAGCGGCTGATCGAGCAGCGCCTGCTGGCGGCGATGCCGGTCATCTTCCTCACCGGCCACGGTGACGTGGCTACCGCGGTCGCGGCGATTCAGCAGGGCGCGTTCGACTTCGTCGAGAAGCCGTTCTCCGACAACAGCCTGGTCGACCGCATCGAGCGGGCGCTGGCCGCCAGCCGCTCGACGCTCGAGGCGCGTCGCGCCGGCGCGCTGATGCGTCAGCGCCTGACCGAGCTCACCGAGCGCGAGCGCGAGGTGATGATGCTGGTGATCGACGGCCGCCCGAACAAGCTGATCGCGCATGCACTCGACATCAGCGTGCGCACGGTCGAAGTGCACCGCGCGCGCGTTTTCGAGAAGATGGGCGTGAAGTCGGCCGTCGAACTGGCCAACGTGCTGCGCGAGCACGGCGCGCAGCGACCATCCTGAACCGGGCGCGGCCGCTGGCGTGGCGGCGCGGTGCGCGAGCGCCGAGGCCCGCGGCGACAATGCGGCCATGAGCCTCGGCGAGTTCGACCTGATCGCGCGCTACTTCGGCCGCCCGACCCGCCGTGCGGCGCTCGGGCCGGGCGACGATTGCGCGCTGCTCGCACTGCGGCCCGGCATGCAGCTCGCGGTGTCCTGCGACATGCTGGTCGAAGGCCGGCACTTCCTGCCCACCGTGGATCCGCGCCGCCTGGGCCACAAGGCGCTGGCGGTCAATCTCAGCGATCTCGCCGCCTGCGGCGCACAGCCGCTGGCCTGCACGCTGGCGCTGGCGCTGCCGCGGGTCGACGAGGCCTGGCTCGACGGTTTCTCGGCCGGGCTGTACGAGCTGGCCGATGCACACGGCTGCGAACTGATCGGCGGCGACACCACGGCCGGCCCGCTCAACATCTGCATCACAGTGTTCGGTGAGGTCCCGGCGGGCGAGGCGCTGCTGCGCAGCAGCGCGGAGCCGGACGACGAGATCTGGGTCAGCCACGCGATCGGTGGGGGCATCGGTGACGCGCGGCTCGCGCTCGAGGCCTTTCGCGGTCAGGTGTCGCTGCCCGGCGCGGTGTTCGAGCGGGTGCGGCGTGCGATGGAACAGCCGCAGCCGCGCGTGGCGCTGGGCCTTGCACTGCGTGGCGTGGCCCGTGCCGCCGTCGACGTGTCGGACGGCCTGCTGGGCGACCTGTCCCACCTCCTGCACCGCAGTGACGTCGGTGCCAGCATCGATGTCGGTCGCGTGCCGCGCAGCGCCGACCTCGCGGCCCAGCCGCTGGCCTTGCAGCGCCTGTGCACGCTGGCCGGAGGCGACGACTACGAGCTCGTCTTCACGGCGCCGCCAGCGGCCCATGCGCGGGTGCTCGAGGCCGCGCGCGGGGCCGACGTGGCGGTCAGCCGAATCGGCCGCATCGAGCACGAGGCGGGCCTGCGCCTCGTCGACGCCGACGGCCAGGCCGTGGATCGCGTCTGGGCCTCGTTCGATCACTTCTCCGCATGAACGGCGAGCGACTGGAAGCCTCCACGGCGACGCCCCCGCGTCGCGCGACCGCGGCCTTCCTGTGGGCCCATCCTGCGCACGCCATCGCGCTGGGCTTCGGTGCCGGCCTCAGCCCGGTCGCGCCGGGCACCGTCGGCACGCTGTGGGCCTGGGTCAGTTTCGTGGTGCTCGATCGCTGGCTCGACGCCGGGCAGTGGGCCGTGCTGCTGCTCTGCGGTGCGGCGCTGGGCTGGTGGGCCTGCACCGTCACCGCACGCCATCTCGACATGGCCGACCCCGGTGCCATCGTCTGGGACGAGGTGCTCGCCTTCTGGACCGTGCTGTGGCTGGTGATGCCGGCCGGCCTGATCGGCCAGTTGGTGGCGTTCGGCCTGTTCCGATACTTCGATGCGGCCAAGCCCGGCCCCGTGGCCTGGGCCGATGCGCGCTTCAAGCGGCGTCGCAGCGCGCCCGGCATCGGCTGGGCGCAGGGCTTCGGCATCCTGTTCGATGACGGCGTGGCCGCGTTATGCACGCTGCTGGTGATCGCGCTGTGGCGTTTCCTGGTCTGAGCGTCCGATGAGCACGCGCCTGCTCGATCTCGCCGACCTGGAGCCGCTGGTGCTGCAGCTGGCTGCCGCACTGCGGGCGCGGCACTGGCGCGTGGCCACGGCCGAGAGCTGTACCGGCGGGCTGGTGGCCGCTGCCTGCACGGCCGTGGCCGGCTCCAGCGATTGGTTCGAAAGGGGCTTCGTCACCTACAGCAACGAGGCCAAGGTTCAGTCGCTGGGTGTGGCGGCCACGCTGATCGAGCGACACGGCGCGGTGAGCCGCGAGGTCGCGCTGGCGATGGCCGAGGGGGTGCTTCGGCAGGCGCCGGCCGACCTGGCGCTGAGCGTGACCGGCATCGCCGGCCCCGGCGGCGCGGTGCCGGGCAAGCCGGT
>NZ_AZSN01000042.1:0-28548 GCF_000576225.1 Methylibium sp. T29-B
CCGCTGGCGGGGCAGCTCGGCGGCGCCGGCTCGCTCAACTCGCAGGGCGAGCCGCAGCAGCGGCTCGACGTGCTGGCCGATGCCTGCGTGTCGCAGGCGCTGTCGGCCTGCACCCATGTGGCCGGCTGGGTCAGCGAGGAGCACGCCGATGTGACGGTGTCGCCCGAGCACGGCAGCGGCGGCGCCTACCTGGTGGTGTTCGATCCGCTCGACGGCTCGTCGAACGTCGAGACCAACGTGGCGATCGGCAGCATCTTCTCGGTGCTGCCCCACCTGTTCCGCGGCACGCCGGCCAGCGCGGCCGCCTTCATGCAGCCGGGCCGGCGCCAGGTGGCGGCCGGCTACGCGATCTACGGCCCCTCGACGGTGCTGGTGCTGAGCCTGGGCCAGGGCGTGCACATGTTCACCCTCGACCCGGACGCGCCCGGCGACGCCGCTCGCTGGGTGCTGACGCGGGCGGACGTGGAAGTGCCGGTGTCGACCACCGAGTTCGCGATCAACGCCTCGAACCAGCGCTTCTGGGAGAAGCCGGTGCAGCGCTACGTGGCCGAGTGCCTGGCGGGCCAGAGCGGGCCACGCGGCCGCGACTTCAACATGCGCTGGGTGGCCAGCCTGGTGGCCGAGGTGCACCGCATCCTCACGCGCGGCGGCGTCTTCCTGTACCCGCGCGACAGCAGGGAGCCCTTCAGGCCCGGGCGCCTGCGGCTGCTGTACGAGGCCGCGCCGATGGCCTGGCTGATGGAGCAGGCCGGTGCGGCGGCGACCACCGGCACCGGCCCGCTGCTGGAGCTGGTGCCCGACGCGCTGCACCACAAGGTGCCGGTGATCCTGGGATCGCGCGACGAGGTCGAGCGCATCGTGACCTACCATGAGGACCCGAGCGCCAATGTGTCCTGGCAGCTGTTCAAGACACGCTCGCTGTTCATCCAGCCGCAAGCCTAGGCCGACGCATGAGCCGCAAGCATCCCGTCATCGCGGTCACCGGGTCCAGTGGGGCCGGGACGACCACCGTCAAGCGCGTGTTCGAGAACATCTTCCGGCGTGAGGGCATCCGTCCGGCGGTCATCGAGGGCGATGCATTCCATCGCTTCTCGCGGCAGGAGATGAAGGAGCGCATCGCCCAGGGCGATCTGGAGGGCCGTGCCGTCAGCCACTTCGGGCCCGACACCAACGAGTGGGCGCTGCTGGAGCAGCAGTTCCGCGCCTACGGGCAGGGCGGGCGCTGCCGTTCGCGCTACTACCTGCACAGCCCCGAGGAAGCCGAGCCCTACCAGCAGGAGCCCGGGACCTTCACGCCCTGGGTGGAGACGCCGGCCGATACCGACCTGCTGTTCTACGAGGGCCTGCACGGTTGCGTGAAGACCGAGAGCATCGACATGGTGCGGCACGCCGACCTGAAGATCGGTGTCGTGCCGATCATCAACCTCGAGTGGATCCAGAAGATCCACCGCGACACCAGGGACCGCGGCTATTCCAAGGAGGCGGTGTCCGACGTGATCCTGCGGCGCATGCACGACTACGTGCACTACATCGTGCCGCAGTTCGGCGAGACCGACATCAACTTCCAGCGCGTGCCGGTGGTCGACACCTCCAACCCCTTCATCGCGCGCGACATCCCGACGGCCGGCGAGAGCCTCACGGTGATCCGCTTCAAGAACCCGCGCGGCATCGACTTTCCCTACCTGCTGTCGATGATCGACAACTCGTTCATGAGCCGTGCGAACACCATCGTCGTGCCGGGCGGCAAGATGGACCTGGCGATGCAGCTGATCCTGACGCCGATGATCCTGCGGCTGATGGAGATCCGCCGAGCCCAGTTGCAGTGAGCCCGCTGCGTCGACCCCTGAACCAAGGAACAACATGACGATCCGTCTCGTGAGCTTCGACCTCGACGGCACCCTGGTCGACACCGCCGCCGAGATCGCCGAGGCCGTGCACCGCGCCTTCGACGATGTCGGCATCGAGCGCCGGCCGCAGGCCGAGATCACCAACCTGATCGGCCGCGGCACGCGCGAGCTGATGCTCAAGCTGCTGGCGCGCGTGATGCTGGAGCAGCCGGCGCTGTCGGAGCGGGTGCAGGCCGAGGCGGTGCTGGAGCGCTTCGAGCACCACTACGCCGAGACGGCAGGCTGCTTCGGCAAACCGTACCCGGGCTGTGTCGCGACGCTCGAACGCCTGCGCGACCAGGGCGTGCGGCTGGTGTGCGTGACCAACAAGGAGCAGCGTCATGCCGAGCGCGTGCTGGCGGTGACGCGGCTCGACGGCTACTTCAGCATGCTGATCGGCGGCGACACGCTGCCGGTCAAGAAGCCGCACAACGGCGTCCTGGCCCATGTGCTGCGCCACCACGGCGTCAGCGCCGACGAGGCGGCCCATGTGGGCGACTCGTCGATCGACGTCGAGAGCGCACGCAACGCCGGCGTGCGGGCCTGGGCGGTGCCGCACGGCTACAACGCGGGGGTGCCGATCGAGGATTCCAACCCGGACCGGCTGTTTCCCAACCTGCCGGCGATCGCCGACGAGGTGGACGCCGTGCTGGGGCCGCTGCCGGCATGATGTGACGCAACGATTCACGAACGGGAGACGCTGATGCTGGCCGCCTTGCTGTGGGATGTGGATGGCACCATGGCCGAGACCGAACGCGACGGTCATCTCGTCGCGTTCAACGAAGCCTTCGAGGCGCTCGGCCTGCCGTGGCGATGGAGCGTCGAGCGCTACACCGAGCTGCTGCGCGTGACCGGGGGACGCGAGCGCCTGCTGCACGACATGACCACGCAGGCCGACGCTCCTGCCGGCGCGGCCGAGCGCGACCGTCTGGCCGCGGCACTGCATGCCGAGAAGAACCGCCGCTACGGCCAGCTCGTGGAGCGCGGCGCGATCGCGCTGCGCCCCGGCGTGCTGCGGCTGATGAACGAGGCCACGGCGAGCGGGGTGCAGCTGGCCATTGCCACCACCACGTCGCGCGTGAACCTGGAGGCCTTGCTGGGCGCGCAGCTCGGCACGAACTGGCCCACACGCTTCGCGGCCATCGTCTGCGGCGAGGACGCGCCGGTGAAGAAGCCCGACCCGCAGGTCTACCTGCGATGCCTGGATGCGCTGCAACTCGACGCCGACGAGACGCTCGCGATCGAGGATTCGCCGAACGGACTGGCCGCGGCCCGCGCCGCCGGCATCGCGACGCTGGTGACGCGCAGCCTGAATTTCGCGAGCCACGCCTTCGAGGGCGCGCTTGCTGTCTGCGACGACCTGGACCACCCGGCGGCGCCGTCGCCGCACCTAAAGGGCGCACGCGCCGCGCGCATCGACCTCGCACTGCTGCGGCATTGGCATGCCACGTGGTGGCAGGAGCCGCTGCGCGCCTGAGCTCAGGCCTCGCGCTCAATGACCCAGGCCTGGTAGCGCAGCGCCGCCACGGCACCGGCGACGATGCCGGCCACCGCGATGAACGAGCCGGCCGACAGCAGCGACAGCCCGCTGAGTCCCTGGCCGATCGAGCAGCCCAGCGCCGTGACGCCGCCCACGCCCATCAGCACCGCACCGACCAGATGCTGGGCGGTGTCGCGCACGTCGCGAAAACCCTCCCAGCGGAACTCCCTTCGCAGCAGGGCGGTGGCGGCGGCGCCGAGCAGGGTGCCCAGCACGGTCGTGATGCCGAAGCTCAGCACCGTGCCGCGGTCGGACCACAGCGTCAGCAGATCCAGCGTGTAGGCCGTGGGCGCGACGAAGCTCAGCGCTTCCGGGCGGCGCGAGTGGGTGGCGAGCCAGGCCGGCTCCAGGGTTTCGGGGTGCTCGCTCAGGTGACCGAGCGAGCCCGTGACGAACCATGCCGCGACGATCAGCCCGCCGATGGCCAGACCGCCGAGCAGCGGTCCCGGTTGCAGGAAGTCGCGGCTCCGCCGCAGCCAGAGCAGCAGCGGCACCGCCAGCAGCACGCACAGCGTGGCGCGCAGCCACGGCAGCGGCAGGTCGACAACGCGAGACAGCCACGAGGCAGATCCTGCGGGCCGGCCAGCAGCGGCCCGACCGGGTCCAGCCATTCGACGCGCGGCAGCGCGAACGCGCCGCGCAGCGTCATCTGCGCCGCGAAGCCGACGACCAGTAGAACCACCAGGGCCTTCAGGCTGCCGCCACCGGCGCGCACCAGGCGCGCGAGGCGCAGCCCGACGCCAGCACCATGCCGAAGCCGAAGGCCAGCCCGCCCAGGCCCTGCGCCAGCCAGCTCAGGCGCCGACCGGTGTAGATGGACGCGCTCAGGTCCACGCCGCCCAGCCCGATCAGCGCCTGCGTGCCGACCAGCGCCACCAGCGCGGCCCAGACCCAGGTGCGCAGCCGGGTCGCGTCACCGAAGTTCACCACGTCGGCGATCGCACCCATGGTGCAGAAGCGCGTGGCCTGAGCGAGGGCGCCGAAGGCGATGCCGAGGGCCAGTCCGCACAGCAGCACGGTCTGGATCAATTGACTGGGGTTCGTGTCCACGGGGGGCGGCAAGGCAAGTCGGTTCCCCGGGATTCTGACGCGCCGCCGTCAAGCTAGGTGTGCTGCCGAGTCACCTCACTGCCTACGATGCGGTCCTTCCTGTCGGAGCGAGAGGGCGTTCATGGCCACGAAGACGATCAAGCGCAAGGGACTGTCGCTGCACGCCGGTCTCAATCTGGTCAGTGGCACGCACTACGGCGGCTGGACCGGCGAGCTCAGCGCCTGCGAGTTCGACGCCGAGGACATGGCGGCGCTGGCACGCGCTCAGGGCCTCAAGCCGACGGTGCTGCTGACGAGGAAGGCCACCCGCGCAGCGTTGCTCGCCCGCATCCGAGCCGCGGCGAAGGCGCTGAAGAGCGGCGACCTGTTTTTCCTGACCTACTCCGGTCACGGCGGCCAGGTGGACGATGTGACCGGTGAGGAAAGCGACAAGCTCGACGAGACCTGGTGCCTGTACGACGGGCAGCTGATCGACGACGAGCTCTATGCCGAGTTGGGTCGCTTCGCGAAGGGTGTGCGCGTGCTGGTGCTTTCCGACAGTTGCCACAGCGGCACCGTGACCCGTGCGACATCGCCCGCGCCCGGTGGCGTGCCGATGCCGCGCTCGCGCATGATGCCGCCGGCGATCGCGCGGCGGACCTACCGCGACCACCAGGCGTTCTACGACAAACTGCAGCGCGACGTGGCTCGCGCCAGCGGCGGTCGGCCGGTGGAGCCCGATGCTGCGCTGGCGCAACTGGCGGTCAGTCCGCGACTCACGGCACTGGCCGCCCGGCTGAAGGCCGCGGTCATCCTGGTGTCGGGTTGCCAGGACAACCAGAGCTCGCTCGACGGCGAGCACAACGGCGCGTTCACCGAGCAGCTGCTGCGCGTCTGGAACCAGGGCAAGTTCGAGGGCAACTATGCCGGCTTCCACGCGAGGATCAAGGCCGGCATGCCGGCGAGCCAGACACCCAATCTGTTCGTGCTGGGACCGGCCGCGACCTTCCTGCGGCAACGGCCCTTCACGCTGTGAGGCGTGCGGCGCGGTTCATGGCCGCGTCATATCCGGCCCATCAGCAGCAGCACGATGACGATCAGCAGCACCAACCGACGCCACCGCTGGGGCCATAACCCCAGTTCCGGCTGTGGGGCCAGTTCGGGATCGCGCCGATCAGGATGAGGATCAGGACGATCAGCAGGAGGGTACCGAGGGTCATGGGATGCTCCGGGAGTGTCGAAGGACCTCACGGTAGGCGGCCCGCGGCGCCAGCGATGTCGGAGCGAGGCTCGTCGCGAAGTCGGTCAGTGCCCCGCCTGCGCGGCTACGGCAGCGAGCGACCGCGCCATGCAGCCGCGGCGTGCGATCAGCTGGCGTACTTGACGCTGCAGCCGTAGGGCGTCGCGGTGCCGGTGCTCACCGCCTTGCCGGCCAGCGACTCGGTCAGGGCGGCCTTGACGAAGTTCCGTGCGCCCTTCACGTCGGCCGGGTCGGCGGAGCGCTTGTCGTCGATACCGCCCGCATAGATGAGCTTGCCGCCCGGGTCGATGACGTACATGTGCGGCGTGGTCTTGGCGCCGTAGGCCTTGCCGACGCTGCCCGCATCGTCCATCAGCAGCGCCGTGGGTGCCGCGCCCCAGCCCTGGTACTTGGCCTGCAGCGCCCCGGGCTCGAGGTAGTCGGTGGCGCCCCGGGCGGTGGAGCTGATGCTCAGCCACGCCACGTTGCGACCGACGAACTCCTTCTGCAGGCTCTGCATGTTCTGCGAGCTGTAGTGCTTCTGCACGAAGGGACAGCCCGGATTGGTCCACTCGAGCACCACGTGCCGGCCCTTGAAGTCGGCGAGCTTCACGGTCTTGCCATGGGTGTCCTTCAGCTCGAAGTCCGGAGCCGCCTCGCCGATGCTCACGGCCAGCGCGGCACCGGGCAGCGCCGTCAGGGCGGTCGGCAGTGCGATGACCGCCGCGGCTGAGAGCGTGAAACGTCGGCGGTTGTTCGACAAGGCTCGCATCGTCATCTCCTTCGGAACTACAGGGTCGACAAGGCCTCGCGCACGAGACCTCCGGTGAGGATTTCCGGCAGCAGCAGCGGCTCGCGGCCGGGGCGCATCAGCACATAGACGGGCACGCCGTTGCGACCGAGCCGGCCGAGCGCGGCGGTGATGCGCTCGTCGCGGTGGGTCCAGTCGGCGCGCATCAGCGCCACGTTGGAGCGGGTGAAGGCCTGCAGGGTTTCATCGGTGTGCAGCACGAGCCGCTTGTTGACCTGGCAGCTCACGCACCAGGCGGCGGTGAAGTCGACGAAGA
Source organism: Methylibium sp. T29-B (assembly GCF_000576225.1). NCBI lineage: Bacteria > Pseudomonadati > Pseudomonadota > Betaproteobacteria > Burkholderiales > Sphaerotilaceae > Methylibium > Methylibium sp. T29-B. Next base: position 6,763 of record NZ_AZSN01000042.1, read on the forward strand.
CGGCCCGGCCCTGCGCCAGATGCGCGTCGATGGCGGCCTCGTCATAGGCTTGCCAGGCCGCGTGGGGCGAGCCGGCGGTCGACGCCGTGCCGTTACCGGCCTGCGGTGAGGCCGCCCGCTCGGATACCGGCCACCCCCAGGCCAGCACGGCGACCAGCAGCACGGTCACTCCCGCGCGCGCCGCCACGCCGCGCCACACACTCGCCAGCCACAGCCCGAAAGCCAGGCCGACCAGCGCCACCAGCGCGCGCGTGCTGCCGTCGATGCCGGCTTGCTGGCCCAGCACCCACAGCAGCCACACGACGGTGGCGAACATCGGGAACGCCAGGCCTTGCTTGAGCCTCAGCATCCAGGGCCCGGGCCGCGGCAACCGCGCGCGCCAGCCCGGCCGCAGCACCAGCAGCACATAGGGCCAGGCCATGCCGAGTCCGAGCGCCGCGAACACGCCCAATGCCTGGGCCGGCGGTTGCGCGATGGCGTAGCCGAGGGCCGCGCCCATGAACGGCGCCGTGCACGGGCTCGCCGCCACGACCGCGAGCACGCCGGATCCGAAGGCGTCCACCGCTGGTCGCTGTGCGCGCCATTGCGCCAGCCCTTGCGGCATCAGAAGGCCGAATTCGAACTGGCCGGCCAGGTTGAGCCCGAGCACGAAGAACAGCAGCGCCAGCGCGAACACCACGCCGGGCTCCTGCAGCTGGAAGCCCCAGCCCACGGCGCTGCCGGCCGCACGCAGCGCGAGCAGCGCTGCAGCGAGCGCGACGAAGCTGCACACCACGCCCACGCCGTACGCCAGCGCGTGCATTCGCAGGCGGCGGGCGTCACCCTCCTGCCGCGCGAGGCCGAGCAGCTTGATCGACAGCACCGGGAACACGCAGGGCATCAGGTTCAGCAGCATGCCGCCCAGGAAGGCCAGGCCCAATGCCGCCAGCAGGCCCACAGGGGCGCTGCCGCGCAGCGAGGCGGGGCCCCGATCCTCGGCCGCGGCGCGCGCGCCGGCGGGGACGGTGATCGTCGCGACGGGACGCAACGGTGCGCTGAACTCGACCGAGCGTTGCGGGCCGCCCCAGACGGCGGTCCCCGAGGCACCGGGGTCGGCCTGCGCAACGGCGATGCCGTCGAGTCGGGCCGGCACCGTTGCGCCCTCCAGCAGCTTCAGCTTCAAGGCATAGCCGCGCGGGCCGCGATAGAGCGCATGGCTCGCGGGTTCCAACAACTGTTCCGCATACGGGAAGACATGAACCTCCGGTGCATCGGCGGGCAAGTCGCCGCCTGCCGGTTCGAGCGTCAACAGCAGGTCCCGTCCGGCCTGCTGAACCTCCGCGGTCCACGCCGAGAGGGGCCCCGCCTGCGCCGCCGCTGCCTGCGCGAACAGTGCCGCGTGCGCGGCGGGTGCGGCGTTGTCGGCGGCCGCTGCCTCGGCCACCGGCAACCGCAGATCGAGCGTCGCCTGTTCGGGGATGCAGACGTCGTTGCACACCAGCCAGCGTGCCTGGGCCTGTAGCCTCAGCGTGTCGCCCGGCCTGGCATCGGGCGGTGCCGTGTACTGCAGCGGGAGCAGCACCTCGCCTTCGTAGCCGTAGTTGACCAGCGGGCCGATCGGCAGGCGTTCGGGCGCTGGCCATTCGATCTCGCCCATCCGGCTGCCGGGCGGCAGCGTCCAGCTCAGCGTCGTGGGCAGGCCCGAATCGCCCGGGTTGCGCCAGTAAGTGTGCCAATGCGGGATGTGCTGGAGCTTCAGTCCGATCCTGAGCGTCTGACCGGCTGCCACCGCACCGCGCTCGGCCACCAGTTCGGCCGTGACGTGGTCGGTGCGCACCGCAGCCGCGTGCGCCGCGCCGCCGAGGAGGAGGGCGGCCGAGGCGAGTGCCGCGACGAACAGGGGACCGAACGGTTGGGGCACGTTGCCGAGTCTCCGGGGCTGTATCGGGAAGCGGTGCGATTCTGAGGGCAGCGCGGAGTTCCACCCTGCGGCAGGGTTGATGCGCCTCAGCGTGCAGGGGATGCAAGCCGCGTGAGCGCTTGGCGCCTTTTGAAGTACAGCGCGCTTGTAGGGCGATGCACTGAGTCACCGGCCGTGGCACCCGTGGCCCGGACCCGTAAGCCCTTGATTCCATTGCCTGCGGATCGGGAGGCGTGCGCTCTGCGGCACCGGCGGTCTCTGGCACGCCTCGTGCGCCTGACGGGGTCGTGCCATGGGAGATCCACCGATCCGTGGCCTCTGCAACGGTGGATAACAAGGAGACCAAGACCGTGAAGACGATCCAGAAGACGGGGCGCATTGCCCTGGCTGCAACCTGCCTGCTGTCGGGCGCCGCGCTGCATGCCGAAGAAGGCCCCTGGATGATCCGCGCTCGCGCGCTGCTCATCGATCCGGACAACAAGTCCGACGCGATTCCGTCGCTGGCGGTTCCTTCCAACGCGGTCGAGGTCGACAGCCGCTGGGTGCCCGAACTCGACATCAGCTACTTTTTCAACAAGAACATGGCAGCCGAACTGGTGCTGGCCTACACCAAGCTGGACGTGAAGGTGAACGACAGCGCCATCGGCGCCTTCAATGCCGGCTCGTTCTACGCGTTGCCGCCATCGCTGCTGCTGCAATGGCACTTCCTGCCGGACGGGGGCATCCGTCCCTACGTCGGCGCAGGGATCAACTACACGCACATCTCTCGCGTGAAGCTCTCGGTGCCGGGCGTGTTGCCGCTCTACCTCGACAGCAGCAGCGTCGGTCCCGCGCTGCAGGCCGGCGTCGACTTCAAGCTCGACGGTCCGTGGTCGCTGAACTTCGACATCAAGAAGGCCTGGATCGAATCGGACGTCCGCACGGGCGCCGGTGTGCGCGTGAGCAAAGTCAAGCTCGATCCCATGCTGATCGGCATCGGCGTCGGCTACCGCTTCTGAACGCCGGGGGGCCGCGGCGACGCGGCGCTATCCCCCTGAACCAGGGCCGTCCCCGCGGTGACGTCATCCTTCACCTGCGGGGGCGTGCGGTGTTCTCGCCGACGGCCGGGCCGACAGAATCGGAGCGTGAAGACGTCGCAATCCGAGTTGGACTTTGCCGATACGGTCCCCGCTGCACTGGCGGAGGCGGAGACAGGAACCTGGTTCACCGGGGCGCGGGTCGGTGGCGCCGCGTCCGTCGACACCGCGGCCTGGATCCACGAACTCGACACCAGCGTCAGCCTGCCCACTCGGGAGCGGGCAAGCAAGGGTTTCCGTGATGCGCCCGATCCCTACGGCCGGCGCGGCTATGACCGGCGCTACCCGGTGGTCACGATCGTGAGCGCGATACGCCGTCGCCGCGTCGTCTGCACCATGGCGACGGCCGCCGTGCTGTTCGGGCTCGTCTCGCTCCTCGTCGGTTGACTGAGCGATCGTCCGGCGCGGGGCCTGGACAAGTCCCCTGGAGGTCAGTGCTGAACGCCACCGACCCCGAGCTTCAGCAGCAGCCGCAGGTACTCGAGTCGCGCGTGAAGCTCCGTCAGATCCTGCACCAGGTCGGCCCAGAGCGCCTCGCGTGCATCGAGTGTCCGGTGAGCGGGCAGCGACGAAGGCTTGAGAGGATCAGGTGTGTCCATGTCGGGCACTGGGGAGGTTGCAGAGCCTTCATGGTCTCGCTCGCGCCTCCCGTCGACAACCCCGTGTTCGGGGTGACGCGGCGACATCGGCGCCGGTCGGTCAGAAGCGTCGGGTCTCGGCCGCTTCGCGGAGCTGCCGGCACTCCAGGCGGTTCGTGAAGCGAGCCTCCTCGCACCGCCGGTGAACGCAGAAGGGCCTCACGAAGAAATTGCGGTCGGCACAGAGTTCGGTCGGGCCGGCCGCGACGACCCGCGACCGGCTGCTGCGCTTGGGACTCTGCGGCGGTTTCGCGGCTGTCTCGGTGAGCTTCGCGTCAGCGTTCTTCGGCGGTGAGACGGCGGGCCGGGAGTCCTCGGCCGTGGGTCCTGTCGATGCTGGGGTGGGAGTGTCAACCGTCGCCGGCGGCGGCTCGGTGCGCAGCGTGGTCGGTGCTGCCGCGGCCACGACCGGTGACCCGGCGGCAGCGCTCACTCGCTCGCTGTTCTCGTTCGAACTCAAGGGCCACAGCATCGCAAGCGGAAGCAGCACGCTCAGGCTGGCCAGAGAGGGCCTGAACCAGGGGCGAGAGTGCTGCAGCGTGCTTCGGGGTGCCACGGACGGCAGCCCGGCCACCGCCGCGGGCGGGGCTCGCAGAGGCCGGGGGGGCTCTGCCGTGACCACCAGTTCCTGCGCGCGGTGCAAGGCACGCGGTGCCGTGGTGCCCTCCAGTGCGCGGCGGAACGTCGCCACGTCCTGCGGGCGGTCTTCGGGCCGGACGGACAGACCCCAGTCGATGGCCGAAAGGAAGCCGTGCGAGAGGCCGGGAAACGGGCGCTCGGCGAGCCGGTGCATGTCGTCGTGGATCGAGCGCGCTGTCGACGCGGGCGGCGGCTTGCCTTCCAGCAGAAAGGTGACCAGCGCCGAGAGGGCGTAGAGGTCGGTCCAGGGGCCTTGGCGAAGCCGCGTCGCTTCGGCGTACTGCTCGATCGGCGCGTAGTGCGGCTTGACCACGGCGGTGAGGAGTTGCGTGCGATCGCCGATCAGTCGGCGCGCGGCGCCGAAGTCGAGCAATACCGGCAGGCCGGCGCCCGTCAGGATCACGTTGTCGGGCGCGACGTCGCGGTGGTAGATGCGCTCGGCATGCAGAAGCTGCAAGGCCTCGAGCAGCGGGTCGACGATCGAGCGCAGCCAGATCTCGGTGGGCGCTTGCGTCATCGAGCGCCGCAGCTCCCACAGTGTGGGTCCGCGAAGATAGGGCATGGCCATGTAGGCCGTGCCGTTGGCCTTCCAGCTGCTGTGGACCTTGACCATCGCGGGATGCGAGAACCTGGCGAGCAGCTTGGCCTCGTCGACGAAGGACTCCAGCGCGAGCGCGAACGTGGTGGCGTGAGTGAGGGAGCGCACCGTGACCTCGCAGCCCTCGCCACGACAGACCAGGTGAGAGGGCAGGAACTCCTTGATCGCTACATCTCGATCCAGCGCATGGTCGCGGGCGAGGTAGACGATGCCGAAGCCGCCGACCGCCAGGACCCGGACGATCTCCATCTCGCCGAAGCGGGTGCCCAAGGGAAGAGCCAGTCGGTCCATCAGGGAATCTCGGTGTCGGCTGCCGTGGAGGATCGAGCGATTCGGAACGCGGCGCCGCATGACGGACGCCGCTGCAGAGTCTTGCCCCTGGTGCCGGCCTCGTCTGTCGGACAGGACGGCGCCGTGCCGTAGGACCGGGATCACAGCGCGGCGCAGCTTCAGGGACCAGGGAGCGAGCTTAGTCGCAGTGCGGGGAAGCCCGCTCCCCGATGTGCGGGGCGGCTGCGCGCCCAGTCTCGGGCCGCTCCTATGATGGAGCGGGACGGTTCGAATAGCGGGGAGACCCCATGACGATAAGAACATGGACACTGACCCTCGAGTCAGGCCGACAGGGCGGCTTCACGCTGCGCGACGAACGCGGATTCGAGATCGAGAACGTGCGCGCGATCGAGCCCAAGGGGCGCGATCCGGACGGCAACCCGATCCACGTCTTCGAGATTGCCGTGAACCTCAGGGAAGTGGCGGCGCAGCCGAAGCGGCGCTGACCAGCCCTGCAAAGCAAAAAGCCCCGCACTTGCGTGCGAGGCCTTGCTTTTCTTGGCTCCCCGACCTGGGCTCGAACCAGGGACCTACGGATTAACAGTCCCCTGCGGTGAACTTGATAGAACCTTAGTAGGCATGATCAATCGCGATGTTTCATAGGAGAGGCTTCTTGATGTTGCTGGTTTAGTCCGTAGGTGGCATGATCGAACATGATCGCCGCCGCCTACTAATAGTCTACTAACCAGCCTCATGCCGAAGCTGCACCTCACCGCCGAGGTCGTGAACAAGCTGCCCACCGCCGAGGCGGGCCAGGCGCTGTACCGGGACACGAAGCTCCAGGCTTCGGCCTGCGGGTGGGCAAAATCACCAAGGTCTACTTTGCCGAGAAGCGCGTCGACGGGCGGACCGTCCGTGTCACGCTCGGCACCCATGGGCAGATCACCGCCGCCCAGGCTCGAGAGAAGGCTATGAGCGCCCTCGGCAGGCTCGCCAGCGGCGTGGACATGAATGCCGAGGAGCGGGCCAAGCGGGAAGAGCGGCAGGCTCATCGGGACGCGAAGGCGAGGGCGGCTGAGTACACCCTGGGCAAGCTGTGCGACTGGTACGTCGATCACCAGCGCAAGCGCGGCAAGTCGTCCGCCGCCGATGCCGAAAACCTGTTCAAGAACTACGTGAAGGGCAGCGACTTCGAGCCGGTCCCGGCGCGCGACCTGACTTCGAAGCAGGCGACAGCGATGATCCGGGCGGTGGTCGAGGCTGGAAAGGGGAGAACCGCGGCGAAGCTGCGCGCGTACCTCCGGGCAGCCTATGCCCTGGCCCTCGGTGCGGAGACAAATCCCGAGGCACCTTCGGAGCTGGTGCTGTTCGGCGTCGACACCAACCCGATCGCCGCGACCGGCGCGCTGTCGAGCTTCAGCAAGTCACGAGATGTGGTGCTGACCGAGGCCGAGCTGGGCGAGTTCGTCCGACTACTCCAGGAGCGCCGCGCCGCGCAGTTCGACGATGCGCTGGCGGCGATCGAGCTGGCGCTGTTCCTCGGTGGGCAGCGGCTCACGCAGGTGCTCCGGCTAACGGTTCACAGCGTCGACACCGATGCCGGGACCGTGGTGCTGCTGGACCCGAAGGGGCGGCGCAAGGAAGCCCGCCGGCACGTCCTGCCCCTGCAGGGTCATGCGCTGGCGCTGGCCGAGCAGATCCTCGAACTGCGCCGAGCCGAATGGCTGTTCGGCGACAAGTCCGCGCAGACGACGCCTGACACCGTGGCACGGAAGGGTGGGGAACTGCTCGTCCTGACGCAGGCGAACCTGCAGAAGGGCGCCAAGACGAAGCGCGAGCCTAGGCTAATCCAGGTGCGCGACCTCCGCCGCACCGCCGAAACCATGATGGCCGCGATGGGCATCAGCAAAGACCTGCGGGCGCAGATCCAGTCGCACGGGCTCGGTGGGGTGCAGGACCGTCACTATGACCGGCACGACTACATGCAGGAGAAGCGCCGAGCGCTGGAGGCCTGGGAAGCCAGGCTGAACGAGTTGGCGGAGCGCAAGCCCGCGGCGTCGAACGTGAAGAAGTTAAACCGCGCGTGCTAGCCACTAAAGGCTATCGATCGAGCATATGAAACAGGAGAGTGCAATGAGGCCAGGTGATCTCACCCCCGCAATCTTCCTCGGAAGCCCGGTGTTTTTCGTGGCGTCCGGAGTGCTCCACCGCTTCATGAACGTATACGTCGCGCTGGTGTTCGGCGCCGTTATCGGAGTGCTCGCCGGCCTGTCGCTCATCAAAGCGCTGCGCAGCTGAATCCGGCGCCTCAGCGGTCCTGAGGCAAGCGCGGCCGGAAGGTGCTGTCACACCGACCGACCGCTAACCACAACCCACCTACTGAAGAGGTGTTTCATGGCTACCCAAGAGACTAACAGCGTCGACGCAAAGCCTGTAGATCACGATCAACGCTTGAAGCTTGCATACGAAGCTTCGGTGCAAGTCGACGCGCTTGTCGGGCTGCTTATGCGAGAGCAGCAGGCCTCCTGCGACTACGCCGCAGATGTCGTGCTGTCTACCCTGCTACGACGAGTAGATGAACTCAACGGTGTCGTTTTCGCGGTGCTGGCGCACGACGACGCAGACCCCACTGAGCGACTGCGCGCCGTCGTGGGTTCCGGGCGACGCGCTGGGGAGATCGCAAATGTCTGACCAACTCACCATCGCTCGCGGAGGGTTGGCGGTTGACGCCGACGGGAACGTGTTGGACATGCCGCGCTGCCTTGTCCACGACTGCAACGACGAACTGCTTGACGTGATCGCGCTGCTTCACGCCTCGATCCTTGAGGTCCAATCCTGCGCCAGCGGGCCCAATGAAGACGCAGACGGAATAACCGACGCATCGTCTCGTACAGTCTCCCTCCTCTTGATTGCGGACGACAAGGTGCGCGACATGCTTCGCACGATCTCGCCATACGTCTAGGCGAGCAGCTGATGCGACGCAGAGGCCGGCCATCGAACGCGAACAACCCGCGCGTTGCTGCGGCCGACATCGCTATTGCGAAGACGATGCAGATGCTGATGATGTGGGGCTTTCCGAGAAGATGCCCTCCTAACCACAGCGGCGGCGGCTAGCCGGAATGCCGGCCGCGCCTGCGAGCGCGCGTCCTTAAGAAATCGATAAGGTTGCCGCGGCACGATGAATGCTGTTTCGCAAGAGCATTCGCATGCCGAATCGACTGAAGTTTTCCTATGGATCGCTGGCGCGCTTTGGGGTGCCCATCTTCATCCTGGGTGTGGTGGTTCGGTATTCCACAGGCAGCGCAATTGGGACGATCATCGCGTTGATGGGTGCGATGCTCGTCTCTGAGCAGCCCCCGCTGCACCGTGAACAGAGTTCGCAAGAGGCCGGAGCAGGCGTTGTGCGATGCAGCGAAGGAGCATGAAATGCAGCTGCGCACCGATGCACGTCACGCGCGAGGTTCGTCCCGCAGACGCAGGCTCGCCGAGCTGATCGTCGCGATCGGCGTTGCAACCTTCGGTGTCTTCCTGATCATGGATTAGGACTCTGGAGCTGCGGTCTGGCCATCGCACTTGCTGATTGCGCGGGCTGCCGACGTTTCCGATGGTCCACAGGGTCAGCTAGCAGCTGATCAGCTGCCTTAGGAGTACCCCGTTCGAGAGGTCAGCGCGCTGGAGGTAGGGGTTTTTAGGGGTCATCAGCGGTAAGACCCAGCGGCCGTGTCGACATGTCCGCAAGCGTCCGATGTGGTGCAATACTGGATGTTCATACAGTATTCTGGGGGCAACATCATGGACGCTCAAGAGTGGCAGAGTGGCTTCGCCGCGCGTCTGCAAAACCAATGGCCGACGATCCCGATCGACGAGCTGCTCGACGCGGCTGGCGACCTCTGGTGCGATGAGCACTGGCGGGCGATGTCGCCCGAGGAAGCTGCGTTCAGGTGGTTGAAGCTGGGTGTGCTGGCTGACTGAGATGTGCCCTCGACCAGCGTTCAAGTCAGTCGATGGCAAAGAGACCTTCAGCTGCACCGCCTGCGAATCCACCCGGTGCACGCGTGTCACGGTCAAGCGACCCGACGGCCGAAGCTACGAGACAGAGTTCGTGAAGTGCTTCTGGTGCGGCGTGATGTACCACCACGCTGGGGCCGTGCCGGTGTTCGATCCGAGGTCGGCCACGCCGCGCTTCCACGCGGGCCAACTCGGTCGCGATGAGCCACACGGCATCAGCGCCGAGGCCCTCGCGAAGATCAATGAGGCAGCAGACCGAGCCAACAAGTCAAAGGGCCGGCGGCACCGATAGCTACGTGCGCGGCTGTCCAAGAAGAACAAAACCCCCAGGCCGCGAAGCGAGGGGGTCTTGTTGACCGAACCCGGAGGGGGTGGCACCGATTTCCACCTCTCGTACTTGACGACCTCGCGGCCGACATTGACACGGCACAACCGGGACAGAACTTCCAGCGGCATTTCGCTGACACCTCGATTGTAGAGGCTCGAGCCGCGCCAACTGTCTGAGTGCTCACCGGACTTCACATCGGGCCGCAGATCCGGCGGCAGGGCACCCCGCTAATGGCGAGCGGGACGAGGTGACGCTGCAGGGGCTGGTGACGGGGCGGTAGCGGTCCTCGCTGCCCATTCGTCAAGCTTTAGGTTGCATGACGAATGACAGCAGGGACACAGACTATGTCCGCCTCTTCACTCTTCCCGTCGCCATCGATGTATGCGCGAATCAGAATATCCTTGCCCATTGGAGCGTCCCCGCCCGGCTCAGCAAACGCACGATTCAGCCCATCCTCAGTTAGCCGTACGACCTTCGACAGTGCCCCATCGCATCGGTAAGTGACGCGCTGTGCTTGCCTACAGACAAGGTTATGTGATCGCTTGGACCGATTTCTGTTCGTGGCCGTACTGGCTTGTAGCCACCCTTCGAGTCGTACGTCACCGTCCCGGGAACAAGGACTCCGCACACGTAACGATCACTACCGCTGTCGGCGACAGTGATCCAATTCAACTTCCCCAATGCAGGCAATTTGGATGCGACCACTAGATCCACCGTCCGGTTCAGATGATCGACCACATTGCGCATCAATGTGATTGACTCGATCTGTTCAGTAAAGCTCGGCTCACCAGGTGGTAGGGTGACAACCAATCCGGGAGTCGCCTTAAGCAGTCCATCAAGTCGGTGAAGTTCGTCGACGATTGCCCACGCGTGCATGAATGCCTCGGGGATGACCCAAGGATGCAGTTGCGTCTCTTTGGTGAGTGCGAGTTTCGTCAGCTGACGATAGAGCCGCCCGTAAGCAAGCTCGCAGATCTGCGCAGAGTGACAAAAGCTATCGAGGCAAATCAACAGCTTGCGATTGGAGTTCGGGGGAAGTCGCTTTAGCGGCGAATCGGGACTAAACATCGCGATCTCCATTTTGAGCAAGCGCGTAGTGCGAACAAGCGTCACTTGCCTACTACCCGCCTACTAAAGCAAAAGGGGTTAGCAGGCACTTACCGGCTAACCCCCACACTTCTTGGCTCCCCGACCTGGGCTCGAACCAGGGACCTACGGATTAACAGTCCGGCGCTCTACCGACTGAGCTATCGAGGAATTGAGCCGCAGATTATAGCGGCTTCGCTGTCGCGCTCACAAGTCCGCGCTGAGCGAGACGCGCCAGGTGCGCGGTGCCATGGGGTAGAGGTAGGCGTGTTCGAACTGGTAGGGCGATTCCTGCCAGGCGCGTCGGTCGAGGACGTTGTCGACGCCGATGCGCCACACCAGCGTGCGTGTGTCGATCTTCTGGGCGTAGCGCGCTCCCAGGTCGACGCGTGCCCAGCCGGGGATGCGCGTCGCGCCGTCGTCCGGCAGCAGCGTGCGGTCGCTCTCGGCGACGATGCCGCCCTGCAGGCTCAGCCCGGCCCAGCCGGCCACCGCGTACTGGGTCTGCAGCTTGAACACGCGCTCGGGCACGTTGGGCGGGCGCTGCCCATCGACCGCAGGGTCGGCGCTGTCGGTTCGCTCGGCATGCAGCAGCATGGCGCTGGCGACCCAGGTCCACGCCCCCGTTCGGGCCTCGATGCCGGCTTCCAGGCCGCGATGCCGTGCGCTGCCATCGGATCGAAGCGGACTCGGTACCACGCTGTCGTCGCGCGCGTAGACCGGCCGGTCGATGTCGAAGGCGGTCAGGTTCCAGTCCAGTGCGTCGGTGCGGCCCTTGAGGCCGAACTCCAGTTGCCGGCTCTTCAGCGCGGGAAGCGCTTGCCCGGGGTTGCTGTAGCTGAGCGGCCGGTTCGGCACGACCTGCGATTCGATGCCCTGGCCCCAGCTCACGTAGCTCATCAGCCCGGGCCGCCACTCGTAATTGAACGCGATCCACGGCGTGGTGACGTTCTGGCCGTAGCCGGTGGCTTCGGTGTCCGAGGTGGTGACGGCGTCGCGGTGCAGGCGCGTGTGGCGCAGGCCGAGCCAGGTGCTGAGGGCGGGGGTGAGCTGGATCACGTCGCGCAGGTAGAGCTCGGTGTTGCGCTCCGTGCGATCCGTGTTGTCGCTCAGGATCGCGGGCCCTGGCGGCGTGACGGCGCTGCCGTCGATGCTGCCCACGCCGGCGTAGGTGTAGATCTGCTGCTCGAAACGCGCCTTGAAGCGCGAGAACAGCACCCCGGCGGTCAGCTGGTGAGCCAGGCCCGCGGTGGCGAACCGGCCCTGCAGCGACAGATCGAGCGCGTTGGTGACGCGGCGCTCGTTCTCGCTGCGGAAGTCGTAGAGGTCGAAGCTGCCATCGCTGCAGTAGCGGTCATAGTTGCCCTCGGCGTCGCAGCCGTAGGGGAAGGCCAGGCGGTCGTCCGTGTGGAGCCGCTGCGTGCCGTAGTGCGCCTTGGCGCTCCAGTCGGCGTTCAAGCGCTGCGTCAGGCGCAGGCTGGCGGTCTGTCCTTCCAGTACCACCGGCTGCGACCACGGCTGGTTGTTCAGGTTGATGCGCGGATCGATGCGGTTCGCGCTGGGCACGCGATCGCCGAGCAGGCTGAAGGCCGGCTGGCTGGGCTGCGAGCGGCGGCTGGTCTCGACTTCAGCCTCGATCAGGGTGTCGGGCGTGGGGCGCCAGTCGCCCGCCAGCGCGAACAGGTGGCGCTTGCCCTTCGCGGCACGCAATTCGGGGTCGAGGTGCTCGGCCGCAACGTTGACGCGCACGCCGAAGGCCCGGTCGTTGCCGAAGCGGGTGGCCAGATCCACCGCGCCGAGCACGCTGTTCGCGCCGCGCCAGGCCAGCGTGGCGCTGCGCACGTCGGCATCGGGCCGCTTGACGACCAGGTTCGCCAGGCCGCCCGGCGCGCTGGTGCCGGCCTGGATGCCGCTGGTGCCCTTCAACAGTTCGATGCGCGCCTTGTTGTCCAGGGCGATGGCGGTCTCGGCGTTGATCGGCAGCCCGTCGCGGCGGTAGTTGTAGCGCTGGTCGAGCACATAGCCGCGCACCGTGAGCGAGTCCCAGTAGCCCACGCTGTTGTAGGCGTCGCTGACGCTGGCGTCCTGGCTGGTCAGCGCGCGCAGGTTCTGCGCGCCCGTGTCCTTGAGTTGCTCCTCGCCGATCACGCGCGCCTGCAGCGGGCTGCGCGTCAGCGGGATGTCGCCGAAGCCGGTGAGTTCGGCGCGGTTGCTTTCGCGGGGCGCCGAGATGCTGACCGTGGGCAGGGACGTCGCCGTGTCGTCGGCCGCCTGGGCAGTTGCGGTGCTGGCCAGCGTGGCGAGTGCCACGTGGGTGAGAGTGAACGGTCGAGACGTTGCATCGTGCTTCCAATGCGACGGCAGGGCGGCGGTTCCGCAAGGTGGACGCACCCGCAGGGCGGGGCGAGGCACACCGAAGATCGCTTCCCTGCGCGAGGATTACCTCAATCAGGTTCGAAGGGACTTTCTCAGTCGAGCCCGGGCCTCTTGCGAGAGCGGGTCAACACCCCTAGCTGGTGTCGCGCGGTGCTGCGCGACACGTACGGATTATGACGTGCGGATCACCGGCTGTAGCGCGCACGCCCAAAAAGAAGGAGCCCGCACGCGGCGGGCTCCGTTCACGACGCGACGTGCCGCGCTCAGTCGAACACCGGCGTTTCCACGCCCAGCACCTTGTGGAGCTTCGGGCTGGTGGTGGTGTACTGCAGGTGGATGCGCTTCTCGGGGAAGATGTAGGGCGCGGCGCCGAAAGCGGCGAGCGCGGCCTCATGGAAGCCCGAGAGGATGAGCTTCTTCTTGCCCGGGTAGACGTTGATGTCGCCAACCGCGAAGATGCCCGGGACGTTGGTCTCGAACTTCTCGGTGTCGACCACGACCTGCTTGCGCTCGATGTTCAGGCCCCACTCGGCGATCGGGCCCAGCTTGGGGCTCAGGCCGAAGAACACCAGCAGCATGTCGAGCGGCACCACGCGGGTCACGCCGTCGCCGCCGGTCACCTTCACGCTGCGGAGCTGGCCTTCGGCCGCTTCGAAACCGGTGACCTGGCCGACGATGAACTGCATCTCGTAGGCGTCGCACAGTTCCTTCATCTTCGCGACCGAGGCTGGCGCGGCCTTGAAGCCGTCGCGGCGGTGCACGAGGATCACGCTCTCGGCCTTGTTCGGGCCGTCCTGGACGAAGTTCAGCGTCCAGTCGAGCGCCGAATCACCGCCGCCCACGATCACCAGGTTCTTGCCGGCGAAGGCGCTCGGGTTGCGCACGCGATAGTGCAGCTGACTGCTGTCGAACTGGTCGAGCCCGTCGACTTTCAGCAGCCGCGGCTGGAACGAGCCCACGCCGCCGGCGATGAAGATGGTCTTGGTGATGAAGCGCGTGCCCTTGCTGGTCTCGAGGTCGAAGCGACCGTCGTCGCGCTTGTTCACCAGCGTGACTTCCTGGCCCAGGTGGAAGGTGGCACCGAAGGGCTCGATCTGCTTGAGCAGGTTGTCGGTGAGTTCCTTGCCGGTGCACACCGGCACCGCGGGAATGTCGTAGATCGGCTTGTCCGGATAGAGCTCGATGCACTGACCGCCCGGGTAGGCGAGCGAGTCGATGATGTGGGCCTTGATCTCGAGCAGGCCGAGCTCGAACACCTGGAACAGGCCGACCGGGCCGGCACCGACGATGACCGCGTCGGTCTCGATCGGGCCGTCGTGGCTGTTCGCGGTGGCGGTGATGGCGGGGTTGATTTGCGGGTCCATGAGGAAAGGCAAGGTGGATTCGGTCAGCGGATCAGTTCGCCGAGCTTGTCGGTACGGTCTTTCCAGTCGTCGGCATCGGGCAGGGCGGCTTTGCGCTTCGTGATGCTCGGCCACTTCTTCGACAGCTCGACGTTGATCGCGATGAACTGCTGCTGGTCGCCGGGCACGTCTTCCTCGGGCAGGATCGCATTGACCGGGCACTCGGGGATGCAGACGGCGCAGTCGATGCACTCGTCGGGGTCGATCACCAGGAAATTCGGGCCTTCGCGGAAGCAATCCACCGGGCAGACGTCGACGCAGTCGGTGTATTTGCAGCGGATGCAGGCTTCGGTGACGACGTGGGTCATGGCGGTTCGGGGTGGGTGAGGGACGGCGTCGAACGACGCAAAGCACACAATTTTAAGGGTTCGGGGTTTTCACGGAACGGGTCGCCGGGACGCAGGCGGGGTCTCGCGTCCGCAGGGCCTGCCGCGCGGCGACATGCGGCAGGGCCGCGGCCCCGACACCGACCGTCACCACGGCGGGTCGGCCGCTGTGCAGCACGCTGGCTTCCGCCAGCGTGGCGACCCGATGATCGCTGCTCAACTGGTCGGTACAGCCGGCGCGCGAGACCACGCAGACCGGGGTCTCCGCCGGCCAGCCGGCATCTCGCAGGCGGCGGGCCAGCGCGGCAAGCTGGCGTCCCGCCATGTAGAACACTTCCGTGTCGGCGCTGCGGGTCGCCAGCAACTCGCCGGCACGCGTCATGGCCGTGCTGAGGCTGACGCTGCGGCCGCTGCCGCGGCGCGTCAAGGGGCGTTGCATTGCCGCCGCAGCGGCCATGGCGGCGGTGACGCCGGGCACCACCTCCGCCGTCAGCCCCTCGGCCGCCAGCGCTAGCAGCTCCTCCTCCAGGCGGCCGAACACGCTGGGGTCACCGCCCTTGAGACGCACGACGCGCAGGCCCTGGCCAGCGAACTTGACCAGCAGGGCGTTGATGCGTGTCTGGCCGGTCGCATGGCAGAAGCCGCGCTTGCCGACGTCGACCCAGCGCGCCTGCGGCGCCAGTTCGCGCAGGGCCGGATCGGTGAGCGCGTCGAACAGCACCACTTCGGCCGCAGCCAGGCGGCGCGCGCCGCGCACGGTGATCAGGTCCGCTGCACCCGGGCCGGCCCCGATGAAGACGACGGGCGGGAGGCCGTTGTCCATCACATCGGCCACGTCAGGCCGCCGCGGCGACCAGCAGCGCGCCGCTGGTGCGGTTGCTGGCCGGGTCGACGATGATCAGCGCACCGCCGATGCGATTGGCCGCATAGGCCTCCACCGGCAGCGGCGCCTGCGCCTCGATCTGCACCTGGCCGATCTCGTTGACGGCGAGTTCGTGCGCGTCGGTGTCTTCCAGCGTATGGATGTCGCGCCGGCTGTCGATGGCCGTGATGCGCGCCTGCACCCAGCGATGCCCGTGGCGCAGCCAGTACTTGCGGCCGACCTGCGCCGGCTCGGTGTCGAGCCAGGCCAGCGTGGCGGCGAATTGCTGCGTCGTCTGCAGCGGCGCGGCACTGGCGATCCAGTCGCCGCGCGAGATGTCGAGCTGGCGGTCGAGCACCAGGCCCGCCGACTGACCGGCTTCGCAGGCATCGACCACCGCGCCGGCATGGCGCACCTCGGCCACGACGGCGGTCTGGCCGCTCGGGAACACCTGCACCGTGTCGCCGGCGCGCACGCTGCCGTGGGCGATGCGACCCCACGCCGTGCGCGGCTGATGGCCGGTGCCCTGTTCGCCCTGCTTGGCGACGTATTGCACCGGGATCAGCAGTGCGCCGTCGTGGCGTTCGTCGGTGGCTGGCAGCGTGTGCAGCAGCTCCAGCAACGTGGGGCCGCTGTACCAATGCCAGACGGCCGAACGCACCGTGGCGTTGTCGCCGCGCAGCGCCGAGACCGGCACGATGCCTGCCGGCACGATGCCGGCCTGGCCGGCGAACTGGTTCAGAGCCTCGCTCACTGCGCCGAAGGCCTCCTCGGCGTCGGCGTCGATCGCGTCGAGCTTGTTGATCGCGAACACGATGCTCGGCACGCGCAGCAGCTGCGCGAGCAGCGAGTGGCGGCGCGTCTGCGGGAGCAGCTGCACCGGCTTCGAGCGCCAGTCGAGCTTGGTGATGTCGACCAGCACCACCGCTGCGTCGCTGCCGGCGGCGGCGGTGACCATGTTGCGGGTGTACTGCTCGTGACCCGGCGCGTCGGCAATGATGAACTTGCGCTGGCGCGTGGCGAAGTAGCGGTAGGCCACGTCGATCGTGATGCCCTGTTCGCGTTCGGCCTCGAGCCCGTCGGTCAGCAGCGACAGATCGATCGCGCTGCCGGCGGCGCGCTTCTCCAGCGCGTCGAGCTGGTCGGCCAGGATCGCGCGGCTGTCGTACAGCAGGCGGCCGATCAGCGTGCTCTTGCCGTCGTCGACGGAGCCGGCTGTCAGGAAGCGCAGCGCGTGGTGCTGGAGATCGTCATTCATGGTGTTCAGAAATAGCCTTCCTTCTTGCGCCGCTCCATCGAAGCGTCCGAGGTGCGGTCGTCCATGCGGGTCGCGCCGCGCTCGCTGATGGTGACCGTCAGCGTTTCGGCCACGATCTCGGCGGCGTTCGCGGCCGGGCTCTCGACCGGGCAGGTGCAGGTCATGTCGCCGACGGTGCGGAAGCGCACCAGCGCTTCCTCCACGGTCTCGCCGGCCTCGGGCGGCGTCACGTCGGTCAGCGGAACCAGCAGTCCCTTGCGGCGGATCACCTGACGTTGGTGTGCGAAGTACAGGTTCGGCAGCGGGATGTTCTCGCGGGCGATGTAGAGCCACACGTCGAGTTCGGTCCAGTTGCTGATCGGGAAGGCGCGGAAATGCTCGCCGGGCTTGATGCGCGTGTTGAACAGGCTCCAGAGCTCCGGACGCTGCTCCTTCGGCTGCCATTGGCCGAAGCTGTCGCGGTGGCTGAAGATGCGTTCCTTGGCGCGCGCCTTCTCCTCGTCGCGGCGGGCGCCGCCGATCAGGCAGTCGAAGCGGTGCTCCTCGATCGCCTCGAGCAGCGTCACGGTCTGGTGGCCGTTGCGCGACTCCAGCGGGTGCGACAGCCGGATCGTGCCGCGCTGGATGGAGTCCTCGAGGTGGCCGACGACCAGGCGCTCGCCCATCTCGGCGATGCGGCGGTCGCGGAATTCGATGACTTCGGGGAAGTTGTGCCCGGTGTCGACGTGCAGCAGCGGGAAGGGCAGGCGGCCCTCGAACTCATTGCCCTGCCTGCGCATCTTGAAGGCCTTCTCGGCCAGGCGCAGCACGACGCAGGAGTCCTTGCCGCTCGAGAACAGCAGGGCCGGGCGCTCGAAGGCGCCGGCCACCTCGCGCAGGATGAAGATGGCTTCCTCTTCGAGCGCGTCGAGATGACGATGGTCGATTTCGGGCAACAACTGGTTCATGTCGAGAGACGCATTCATTGGGGAGCTCCGATCGCGGAGACGACGGCCGCTTCCTGGTGGACGTGCAGGCCGCATTCCTTGGCGGTCTCGTCCTCCCACCACCAGCGGCCGGCGCGGAAGGGCTCGCCCACCGCGATCGCACGGGTGCAGGGTGCGCAGCCGATGCTGGGCATGAACTGGTCGTGCAGCGGGTTGTAGGACACTTGGTGGCGTTCGATGTAGTGCCACACGTCGGCCCAGCTCCAGTCGGCCAGCGCGTTGAGCTTCAGCCGGCCGGCGTCGTCGTGGTCGCGGAACGGCACCTCGCCGCGCGCGTCGGACTGCTCGCGGCGCAGGCCGGTGATCCAGGCACCGCGCTCGGCCAGCATGCGCGACAGCGGCTCGAGCTTGCGGATGCCGCAGCAGCCCTTGCGCAAAGCGAGGCTCCGGTACATGGCCTCCTCGCCGTTGGTGCGCACGAACTCGATCACCGCCTCGTTCTTCGGGCGGTAGACCTCGACCGCCAGGCCGTAGTGCTGCTCGATGCGGTCGATCAGCGCGCTGGTCTCGGCGTGCAGCTTGCCGGTCTCGAGCGTGCCGATCGCGATCGGCAGCGCGTGGCGCGCGATCAGGTCGGTGATCACCATGTCTTCCGCGCCGAGGCTGGTGGCCTGCACGATGCGTCCGGCATGCTCAACTGCCGCGTCACGCAGCCGTTCCACGGCTTGCGCGACGCGCGCCTCGAAGCCTTCGGAGGCTCGCGCATACAGCGCGATCGCGCTCATATCGCCGCTCCCTGGCCGACGAACTCCTGCACCGGTTCGGCGACGAGGGCCTCGACGGCGGCCGGCGGCAGCGCGAACAGCGGGTGGTTGTCGCGCGCGTCGCCCTGGTAATGGCCGCGGAAGAAGCCGAGCGCGCGCTCGGCCACCTCGACCGACTGGTCGCCGCGCAGCGCCACGGCATCGAAGCCGGTGCGGGCCAGCAGCGGCATCATGTCCACCAGCACGTCGCCGGTGGCACGCACCTCGCCGGTGAAGCGATAGCGCGAGCGCAGCAGGCGGGCCTGCGTGTAGGCACGGCCGTCCACCCACTTCGGGAACTGCAGCGCCACCAGCGCGAGGCGGGGCAGGTCGCCTTCCAGTGCCTCGACGTCGGCGTCGTTCGGCAGGATCACGCCGAGCGGCAGGTCGGCTGGCCACTGGCTGCGCACGCCGTGCCATTGGGTCAGCGTCAGCAGGCGCTGGGGGGCGGGCGTGATGGTGACCATCGGGCCGTCCTCGCCGCCGACGGTGCGCCATGCGTCGCGATGGATGTCGATGAATTTCATGCGGCCACCTTCGCCGTGCTGCGGCGCACCGCGTTGGCGGCGGTCTTGAAGGGCTCGAGGCCGACGCGCCGCACGGTGTCGATGAAGCGCTCGTTCGCGGCGCGCTGGCCGCGGTAGGTCTCGATCACCGCCTCGACGGCGTCGGCCACCTCATCGGCCGCGAACGACGGGCCGATCACCTTGCCCGGCACCGCCGAGGCCAGGCCGCCACTCAAGGCCGAGCCGTCGGAGCCGCCCAGCGTGACCTGGTACCACTCGGCGCCGTCCTTGTCGACGCCGAGGATGCCGATGTGGCCGCTGTGGTGGTGGCCGCAGGAGTTGATGCAGCCGCTGATGTGCAGGTCGATGTCGCCGATGTCGTAGAGCTCGTCGATGTCGGCAAAGCGCTCGGTGATCTGCTCGGCCACCGGGATCGAGCGCGCGTTGGCCAGGCCGCAGAAGTCGCCGCCGGGGCAGGCGATCATGTCGCTCAGCAGCCCGATGTTGGGCGTGGCGTAGGCGGCGTCGCGTGCGGCCTGCCACAGCGCGTACAGGTCTTCCTCGCGCACCCAGGGCAACAACAGGTTCTGGTCGTGCGTGACCCGCGTCTCGCCGTGCGAGTAGCGGTCGGCCAGGTCGGCGGCCAGGTCGAGCTGCGTGTCGGTGGCGTCGCCGGGCGCCTGGCCGGCGCGCTTGACGGACAGCGTGACCGCGCGATAGCCGGCGAGCCGGTGGCCGTGCACGTTGCGCTCCAGCCACTTGCGGTAGGCCACGGGGGCATCGGCCGGGGGCACCGTCCCCGGCGCTCGCGTGGGCGACGACGCCCTCGGGCAGCACGAAGCAGGCGGACACGCGGTCCAGCTCGGACTGCGGGATCAGTTGCGCGTCGCCATCGACGTCGCGGCTCAGGATGGCCTCGAACTCCTTGCCCACCTGTTCGATGAAGCGCTCGCCCTCGGCTTTGACCAGGATCTTGATGCGCGCCTTGTACATGTTGTCGCGCCGGCCGTAGCGGTTGTAGACGCGCACGATCGCCTCGATGAAGACGAGGATCTGGTGCCAGGGCAGGAACTCGCGGATCACCACGCCGGGGATCGGCGTGCGCCCCATGCCGCCGCCGACCAGCACGCGGAAGCCCACCTCGCCGGCGTCGTTCTTGTGCAGGTGCAGGCCGATGTCGTGCCAGGCGGTGGCGGCGCGATCCTCGGTGGCGCCGGTGACGGCGATCTTGAACTTGCGCGGCAGGAAGGCGAACTCCGGGTGCAGCGTGGTCCACTGCCGCAGGATCTCGCAGTAGGGCCGCGGGTCGACGATCTCGTCCGGTGCCACGCCGGCCAGCGCATCGCTGGTGGTGTTGCGGATGCAGTTGCCGCTGGTCTGGATGCCGTGCATGTCGACGTCGGCCAGCAGGTCCATCACGTCGGCGCTCCGGTCGAGCGGGATCCAGTTGTACTGGACGTTCTGGCGCGTGGTGAAGTGCGCATAGCCACGGTCGAACTCGCGGGCAATGCGCGCCAGCTGGCGCAGCTGGCGGCTGCTGAGTTCGCCGTAGGGGACCGCCACGCGCAGCATCGGCGCATGGCGCTGGATGTACCAGCCGTTCTGCAGGCGCAGGGGGCGGAACTCGTCGTCACCCAGCGTGCCGGCGCGGTTGCGCTCGAGCTGGTCGCGAAACTGCGCTGCGCGCTGGTGCACGAAGGCGCGGTCGAAGGGGGTGTATTGGTACATCGTTCGTCTGTCAAACCATCGTGGTTCAGTAAATGACCTTCACGCCGGCGGCGACCAGCGCGGTGCAGAGAAAGCCGCGAACCAGCCGGTCGGGCAGCTGGCGGGTCAGCTGGGCACCGATCCAGATGCCGGGGATCGAGCCGACCAGCAGCGTGACCAGCAGGAGCCAGTCCACATGGCCGAGCGTGGCGTGTCCGATGCCGGCGACCAGCGTCAGCGGCACCGCGTGGGCAATGTCGGTGCCGACCAGTCGGCGGGTCTCGATCCGGGGGTGCAGCAGCAGGATCAGGGTGGCGCCGATCGCGCCGGCGCCGATCGAGCTCAGCGAGACCAGCACGCCCAGCACGACGCCCGAGGCCACCGTCCAGGCCGCCTTGCGCTCCTGCGGCAGCCAGCGCTCCAGCTTCAGGCCGACCGCATGCCAGGCCTGCCGGTAGGCCACCGTGACCGCGGTGATGAGCAGGGCGATGCCGAGCGCCAGCGTCAGGGCGCTGGCCCAGGCCTTGGTGACGCCGGTCGCGTGCATCAGGCGATCGTCGCCAGCGCCGCCGGGATGCTGCCCATCAGCAACTGCTTCAGGATGTCGTGGTCGATGTGCTGCTGCCGCCAATGGGCGATGGAGCCCGAGATCTTGGTCAGCCCGGCGAACCAGAGATCGGTCCCGATGGCCACCGCCGGCGGCAGCCCGAACACGCCCAGCATCAGCGGTGTCATCAGCGAGCCGCCACCGACGCCGGTCATGCCGACAATGGCGCCTACGCCGAAACCGATCAACACCGCGATGAAGTCCATGTATGCCTGTTGCGCCGCCGCAAAAATGCCGCAGTGTCGAACTGTAGGGACCGCATGAGCAAATGCGAACAACAGATAAATGAGTTGCTTATCCGCCAGAGGAATAAAGAATCTTGGATCGAGCCGTTTTGATGTCTGACAACTGGTCCGTATCGCACCGGCGGCGGCTGCTGCTTGCCGGCGCGGGCGGGTTGCTGGCGCTGGCCGGCTGTTCGACGACGGCACCGCCCGCCACGGCTCCCGCGCCGCCCGTGGCGGCTGCG
>NZ_AZSN01000043.1:0-28060 GCF_000576225.1 Methylibium sp. T29-B
AGCCTGCAGCGCCAGCCAGGCCCGGCAGGCAGCGCGGCCAGGCCGGGCGCGCCGGTGAGACGCAGTCGATAGGGTTGCGAATGCATGGTGGAGGCCCCCGCTCACCGCACCAGGCGCCGCGGCTTGCGCCACAGGCGCTTGGCGCTCGATCCACCACGGTGCCAGGCCGCTGCACCCAGCAGCACCAGCACCACGCCCAGCGCGATCCAGGCCGAAGGCTCGGGCGTGCTGGGCACCTCGGCACCGATGGCCAGGTTGCTCACGCCCTGCGGCATGGGCGAGGGCTGGTCCACCGGCGTGCTGCCGCCGGCCGGGTTGCGCACCACGCGGTCCACCGCGATGAAGCTCGTGTACTGCGTGAGCAGGCTGTAGCGCAGGCCCAGCGCAGTGATGGCCTCGCGCTGCGTGTCGCCGCCCTGCAGCGCCTCCTGGTCCGACAGCGACTGGATGCGGTGGCGCGCCCACAGATGGCGCAGCGCCACGGCCTGCGCGTCGGGCGTGGCGACCGGCAGCATCGCCTGCCAGGCACCGTGGGCCGCCTGGCCTTCGACGACGAGCTGGCCGCGCGGCTCGCCGCGCCACTTGCCGAACACCAGCACCGGGCGGCCACCCAGCACGTCGGGCAGGCGCTCGGGCTCCACGTCGTAGGTGTCCAGGCCCTCGAAGCGCGCCTTCACCTGCGTGAGCACCGGCGCGTCGATCATGCGGCGCAGGCGCTCGGCCTGCGCGGCAGCCTGCTCGGGCCGCGTGACGATGAAGGGCTCGCCCTGGCCGGCGCGTGCAATGCCCTCGATGAGATGGCGGTTGACCGAGCTGCCGATGCCGAACGCGAACACGTTGGTCTGGCCGAGGTTCCTGCGGATGAGCTGGAACACCTCGCTCTCCACCGTGACGTAGCCGTCGGTCACCACGATCACGCTGCGCGAGACATCGGGCGACTTGGGCAGCGCGGCCACGCGCTTGAGCGCCGGCACGATCTCGGTGCTGCCGCTGCCGCCCATCTGCGCGATGGTGCGCAGCGCCTGCTCGATGTTGGCCTGCGTGGCCGGCACCGAGGTCTCGTTGAGCATGCGGTTGCTGCCCGAGAACAGCAGCACGTTGAACGTGTCGCTGGGGCGCAGCCCGCCGATCAGGTGGCGCAGCAGCGTCTTGGCGGTGTCGAGCGGGTAGCCGTGCATGGAACCCGAGATGTCGACCACGAAGATGTAGTCGCGCGGGTTGATCTGCGTGGTGGCGATGGCCTTGGGCGGCTCCACCATCGCGAGGAAGAAGTTCTCCTCGCCCGGCGCACCGGGGAACAGCGTGAGGCCCGAGGCGATGCCGTCACCGGCGAGGCGGTAGTCGAGGATGAAGTCGCGGTTGCCGTTGTGGCGGGCGGACTCCGCGTCACCGCCCAGCGCGACGCGCGCGCCGTTGCTGCCTTCGCCTTCCACCTCGATCTGGTGGGAGCTGGAACGCAGGCCGCTCACCGGCAGCGGCGAGGCGAAGGCCACGCGCAGGTCGAAGCGGGTGTCCGACGCCTCGCCTGCGGGCAGGTAGGGCACGGCGGGGAAGCTGCCCGACGGCGCTGCCGTGCCGCTTGCTTGTTCTTCAGTGGCCGCAACCTTGTTGGCGGGGGAGCGATAGCGCGGGCCCACCACGGTGGGGAACACGAACTGGTAGCGGCCTTCGGTGGGCGGCAGCAGCTCGGTGTAGCGCAGCTCCACCGCCACCTCGTCGCCCGGCAGGATGTTGGCCACGTTCATCGAGAACACGTTCGGCCGCTCCTGCTCCAGCAGCGCGGCGGTCTTGCCTTCGCGCTTGGCGGCCTCGAACTCGATGCGGGCGCGCTGCTTCTCGCGGATGTCGGCGACGATCACGCGGTGGCCGATGCGCACCGTCATCGCGTGCACCGCGGCCTGCGTGGAACCGGGGAAGACATAGCGCGCCTCGATGGGCCGCTGGCCCTCGTTGCGGTAGCGCTGCGTCACCGTGACGTCGGCGATCGGCCCGGCGATGCGCGCGTCGACCTCGGTGGCCTTCAGCGGCAGGCGGTCGACGCTCGGGTCGTCGCTCTTGACGAAGAAGTACGGGCTCTCGGCGCGCCGCGCGTCGGCGTCATCGGCCTGCGCCGGCAGCGCGACGAGCAGCAGGCTCGCCAGGCAAGCGAGCGCCAGGACCACGGCCCACAGCCGGCCCGGGCGCGACAGGGGGCGCAGCGGGATGACGGCGCGCGGACGCAGGGAGGGGAAGAACATGGCGGGCTCCTGAGGCAACGTGCCGCGAGGTGGGCACGGGGAGGAGCTTCCGCGGGGGGTGAGAAAAGACGAGGAAGTTGGGGAGTGGGTGTGTGAAGACTGCGTGAAGTTGATGTGAAGGCGGAAGAGTTGCTACCGCCGCACTGGCTTGCTCTCAATCGATCCGATGAGGGGCTGCAATCGGCCATGAGCGGACATCGGTCAACGTCTGCTGAAAAGCGTAAGCGGCTGACTGGCAGCCGCCACGCGGAGGACCCGCTCTTGGGTGGTCTTCTCCAGTTGCGCCAGTTCCTTCTCAATGCGGCAGCGGTACTCGTTTATCAACTCTCGCCCCAGGTGCCGCTCAGTCGTGTGACCGAACGCAAGGCTCCTCAGAAACCGAACTTGCCGTTCCCGTTCTTCCAATCGGCGCGCGCAGGGATCGCCTCGATGGTGTCCCAATGCTCCACGATCTTCCCCGCTTCGACGCGAAACAGGTCGTAGAAGGACGTCGCCGCCCCGCCGAACTCACCCTCGCTCACGGTGAGCACGAAGTTGCCTTCGCCCAGCACCTTGTGGACCTTGGCGTACTTCATCGTGATGCCGGCCTTGGCCATGGCCTCCAGCGCTGCGCGCAGGCCGGACAGACCATCGGCGATCTGCGGGTTGTGCTGGCGGTAGTTGTCGCCCACGATGTATTGCCCGAGCCGGCCCATGCGGCCATTCACCAGGATGTCGTCGACGAAGGCAGCGACCAGTTGCTTGTTCGCGGCGGTCTTGTCGAAGTCGACGGCCGTGGTAGGGCCATCGATCATCGTGCGACCGCTCGGGTTGGCCTTTGGCGGCGTGGCCTGGAGGTTGTCCCAGTGCTCGACGATCTGGCCGTTCTGGAAGCGGAAGATGTCGAAGCCGATCTTGGGCCCGAAGAAGTTGTAGTCGGTATGGGTGAAGACGAAGTCACCATCCTGGAAGACACGGACCGTATTGACCTTGGCCGAGCCTGGCGGCAGCGCCAGCAGCGCGGCCCCGAAACCGGTCAGGCCGTCGGCCACCGCGAGGTTGTGCTGCACGTACTTGGCCGGGTTGATGACGGCCACGGGCGCCGCTGCGCCGGTCTCGATAGCCTTCAGAAGCGCGGTCACTTGGGTCTTGCGGTCTTGATTCATGGTGGTGCCTTTGAGGGAGGTGGTGTTCGATGCGCACGCGGCGATCGACAAGACAAGGCCAGCGGCGATGAGTGTCCGGCGCAGGGGTTGGAGCGATAAGTTCATGTCAGGGCGTCCTGGTAGATTTGCCGCAGAGACTGTCCATCACTCTGGCCAACGCTCAAAGGTTCGTACAAGGCACAAGGTGGTCAAAATCAATCAAACATCCCACGAGCGGCAAAATCCGGCCGGTACACCGGCGCTGCAAAACATTCGTTTCTCGAACAAGCGGTTGGATCCTGTGGGGGTCGAAGTGCTCACCTTGTCGGAGCTTCGCGGGCGAGTGCCGGCATCGGTGCTGCAAGGCCCACAGCGGGTCGAGTTCTTCATGCTCATGGTGGTCACACGTGGACACGGTGCGCACCACGTGGACTTCGACCGCGTGAACCTGACCCGTGGTCGCGCGGTGTTTGTTCGACCCGGTCAGGTGCAGGAATGGGCCCCGTCGAAGTCCTGCGACGCCGACTTGATGCTGATCGAGCCGACATCACTGCAGTCACGACGCGGCTCTTGCGCCAACGCGGCGATGGGGCTGCTGCGGCTCGAGGAGTGGTCAAGCAGCTTCGACCTCGATCGCACGGAGTTGTCGACCTGTCAGCAACTTGCGGCCATGCTGCGCCGAGAGCTGGCCCCGGCGCAGGTTACGCCGGTATCGTCAACGTTGGCGCGCGAACTGCTGGTCTGCGCTCTGCTGGCCATCAGCCGCGCCGCGTTGCGCAGCGGCCAAGGGCTCGCGCCTTCGAGTCCGCTCGCGCAGCGATTCACGGCCGAGCTGGAGAGGGCGGTGGCGCAGCGGCCCGGAGTTGAAGCGATGGCGAAGAAGCTGGGCGTCTCCTCCAGTACGCTCAATCGCGTCTGCCAGGCGAGATTCGGGCATTCCGCGAAGGACACGATCGACCGCAGGGTGGCGCTGGAAGCCCAGCGCCTGCTGGTTCACACCGAGGCCACGTCCGTGGCCATCGGGGAGCAACTCGGCTTCAGCGAACCAACCAACTTCCTGAAGTTCTTCCGTCGGCGTGTGGGAGCAACGCCCGAGGCATTTCGGCGTAGGGTCAGGCCAATCAGTGGCGCTTGAGCCGGTGGGCGAGCTGCGCGCGCATGAGGCCCAGCCGCTGTGCCACTTCAGCAACGTTATGGCGGGCTGCGATCAGTGCCCGGCGGTACTCGGCGACTTCCTTGCCGTTGCCGCGCGGCCGGTCGGAGGGTCCTGCACGGTCGACTGATCGTGCATCGACGCTCGATCCTTCGTCTGCCGACTGCGGCGACTCGATCAATCGCCCGCCCGCATCGACCGAAAGTGCATGCCATCCCATGGTCTCGCCGCCACGGAAGAGATGATGCACATCGATTGACTCGTCACGCCCGACCGTGATCACGCCCCGCTCGACGAGGTTCTGCAGTTCCCGGATGTTCCCAGGGAAGTCGTACTGACGGAGGGCCTGGACCGCACGGGGCGTGAACCCCGGCACGTCGCGCCGGTGCAGGTCGCAGTGGCGCTTGAGGAAGGCCTCCATCAACAGGGGAATGTCGTCACGGGGTTCTCGCAACGGTGGCAGCGTGATCGGGAAGACGTTGAGGCGTGCTCTTCAGTTGGTGCCGACTACGTCCAAGAACGACAACGGCATGTTCTGAACTGGTTCGCTTCAAGTGGGGTCTTGTCGAAGGCGCGCGTCGAGGACAGGTTTGCCATTTGGCCACCAGCGCCTTTGGGTCGGAAGCCGCCACCAGCTTCTGAAGTTCCCGTGGCGGCAACCGCTGCACAGTAGAAACCCATTCGAGATTCGGCAGCGGCAACGCCCGGCCAGAAGCTCGCATCGCCGCGATGACAAACGAAGCTGCAACGGTGCGTGCGGAGAAGCGCGCGCCGCAGCCTTCCTGAGGCCTACGCCCTGGCCCTCATCGGGCCAGGTAGAAATCCATCGGAATGAGTTCGACGGCCCATCCGCCCTCTTCGCCGAGCGTGGCGGCCGGGTGCATGGATGCGATGCGCAATGCCTCTTCAGGGGTGTCCGCTTCGATGATGAAGAGGCCGCCGACCACTTCCTTCGACTCGGTGTAGGGCCCATCGCTGACATGCGTCTTGCCGCCGCGCGGGCGCAGCGTTCGCCAGCGCTCCAGGTCGCCGAGCGACGCGGACACCAGGACCTTGCCGGTCGCGCGCATCTTCTCGTCCAGCGGCGGGCATTGGCTCACCAGCGCCTTGACGTCGTCCGGCGCCAGCGCGGCAAACTTTTCGGGGGTGAAGTAGGCGAGACCGAGGTATTTCATGGGGAGCTGCCTTGGAGTGGTGATGGACGCACTGACGACGAAGCGGGCGGTCTGAAATCGACAAGGTGCATGAAAGTCGGGTCAGCCCCCCGTCATCCGCAGCAACGTCAACACCGCCACCGCCCCCTTCCCGTCTGCCGCATTCCGCAGACTCACCCGCCCCCGGTGCAGCTCCGCAATCTCCTTCACGAACGCCAGTCCCAGGCCCGTGCTCTTCTTCTGCGAGTGCGGCCGCGCCAGCGAGTAGAAGCGCTCGAACACCTTGTCGTCGGCGTAATCGGGGATGCCGGGGCCCTGGTCGCGCACGATGATGTCGACGCTGCTGCCGCCGCCGCGTTGGCCATGGGTCGCGAGTTGCAGCGTCACGCGGCCGCCGGTGGGCGAGAAGTCGATGGCGTTGTCGAGCAGGTTGCCGATGGCGCGGCGCAGCAGCAGCGCGTCGCCTTCCACCACCGCCGCATCACCCTCGCCCTCGTCGCCGTCGCCGACCGGCAGCACCACCACCTCGATGCGCCGCGCCGCGGCCACCGGCTGCGCGCTGGCGGCCAGCTCGTGCAGCAGCGGGCGCAGGGCCACGGCCTCGGGGTGCTCGATCTGGCGGCGTGATTCCAGCGCGGCCAGCTCCATCATGCGGTCCACCAGCTCCTGGATGCGCAGCGTCTCGCGCTGGATGTTGCCGAGGAAGCGCTGGCGGTCGGCCTCGGGCATGGCGGGTTCGTCGTTCAGCAGTTCGGCCGCGCCGCGGATGGCCGACAGCGGGCTCTTCAGTTCGTGGGTGAGCGTCTGCACGTAGTCGGCCACGTAGTTGCGGCCGGCCAGCGCGTCGCGCATGTCGTCGTAGGCGGCGCCCACCGCGGCCCAGGTGCGGCGGCCCAGCCGGCGCAGGCTGAAGCTGCCGCGCTTCTGGCCCGCACGCTGCGCCACACGTCGGCCACCAGGCCGAAGGGCCGCACCAGCCACATGGAGACGATCACCACCAGCAGCAGCACCGCGGCCACCGAGGTGGCGCCCACCAGCAGCGTGCGGCGGCGCGCCTTCTCCACGAACTGGCCGAAGCTCTGCACCGGCTTGCCCACCGACACCGCGCCCACGATCTCGCCGCCCACGACGATGGGCGCGGCCACGTACATCACCGAGGTGTGGGGGTCGCCGTCCACGTCGGCCGAGGTGCGGGCGCCGTACTCGCCGGCCAGCGCCAGCCGCACGTCGCGCCAGGCCGAGTGGTCCTCGCCCTCGTGCCGCGCCAGGGAGTCGAACAGCACGAGCCCCGAGCGGTCCACCACGGTGGCCCGCAGCTCCACGCGGGTCTTCTCGAAGCCGAAGATGTCGGCCCTGAACTCGCGCGCGTAGAGGGCGCGGAACACCGGGCGCAGCGCGTCGATGGCGATGCCCTCCTCGCTGGAGCGCGACTCGATCCAGCTCGCCATCAGGTGCGCGGTCTCCACCAGCGATTCCTCGGCCGACTCGCGGTAGCGCGGGTCGATGTCGCCCACCAGCCGCCACAGCAGCAGCGCCACGCCCAGCGCATAGGCGAGCAGGATGCCGATGAAGATGCGGTTGCGCTTCGTCACTGGCTGGCTGGCCGATCTATGCGCGCGGCAGTTCGGCTGGCAGGTCTTCGGCCAGCGCGTAGCCGCTGCCACGGTGCGTGCGGATGGGCTCCAGCGTGGGCGCCACCGCCTTGAGCTTGGCGCGCAGGGTCTTCACGTGGGCGTCCACGGTGCGGTCGAAGCTGTCGCCGGGGTCGTCCCACACCCGCTCCAGCAGCACGTCGCGGGTGTACACGTGGCCCGGGCGCTCGGCCAGGGTCTTGAGCAGGCCGTACTCGTAGCGCGACAGCTCCAGCGGCCGGCCGTAGTAGCGGATGCGGCGCCGGCCTTCGTCCACGTCGATCGGGGTTGGAAGCGCGGCAGCGGCCGGCGTCAAGGCGCCGGCCACGGTGGTGGGCGGCGGCGAAGCAGAGGCGCGTGCCGTGCGGCGCAGCACGGTGCGCACGCGCGCCACCAGCTCGCGCGGCGAGAAGGGCTTGGCCACGTAGTCGTCGGCGCCGAGCTCCAGGCCCACCACGCGGTCGATCTCGTCGCTGCGCGCGGTGAGGAAGACGACGGGCAGATCGGCCGCGCGCTCGCGGATGCGCTTGAAGAGCTCGAAGCCGTTGAGGTCGGGCAGGCCCACGTCCAGGATCACCAGCGCCGGGGCGGGCGCCTGCGGCGGCAGATGCTGCAGCGCCGCCTCGCCGGTGGCGCACCACAGCGGCTCGAAGCCTTCGGTGCGCAGGGCGTAGCTCAGCGTGTCGGCGATGCCGGGTTCGTCTTCGACGATCAGGATCTGCGCGCGGGCCATGGTCGGCGCCGATGATAGGGCCGCGATAATCGACCGATGACTGCCACCCCCACCGCCTCCCTGCCGCCGCTCGCGAACGACCGCTTCCTGCGCGCCTGCCTGCGCCTGCCCACCGACGTGACGCCGGTGTGGCTGATGCGCCAGGCCGGCCGCTACCTGAGCGAGTACCGCGACACGCGCGCCAAGGCGGGCAGCTTCATGGGGCTGGCCACCAACCCGCAGTACGCCACCGAGGTGACGCTGCAGCCGCTGGACCGCTACCCGCTCGACGCGGCCATCCTGTTCAGCGACATCCTCACCGTGCCCGACGCCATGGGCCTGGGCCTGAGCTTCGCGCAGGGCGAGGGCCCGCGCTTCGCGCACCCGCTGCGCGACGAGGCCGACGTGGCCAAGCTGCAGGTGCCCGACATGGAGAAGCTGCGCTACGTGTTCGACGCGGTGGCGTCGATCCGGCGTGCGCTGGCGCCGGCCGGCGCGCCGGGGCGGGTGCCGCTGATCGGCTTCTCGGGCAGCCCGTGGACGCTGGCTTGCTACATGGTCGAGGGTGCGGGCAGCGACGACTACCGCCTGGTCAAGACCCTGCTCTACCGCCGGCCCGACCTGATGCACCGCATCCTCGAGGTGAACGCCGATGCGGTGGCGGCCTACCTGAACGCGCAGATCGAGGCCGGCGCGCAGGCGGTGATGATCTTCGACAGCTGGGGCGGCGTGCTGGCCGACGGCGCCTTCCAGCGCTTCAGCCTGGCCTACACCGAGCGCGTGCTGCGCCAATTGAAGAAGGAGCAAGGCGGTTATCGCGTGCCGCAGATCGTGTTCACCAAAGGCGGCGGGTTGTGGCTGGAGGCCATTGCCGACAGCGGCTGCGACGTGGTGGGCCTGGACTGGACCATGAACCTCGGCGCGGCGCGCGCGCGCGTCGGCGACCGCGTGGCCCTGCAGGGCAACCTGGACCCGAACGTGCTGTTCGCCGACCCGGAGCAGATCCGCGCCGAGGTGGCGCGCACGCTGGACAGCTATGGCGCGCCGTCGGCCGGCAGCGGCCACGTGTTCAACCTCGGCCACGGCATCAGCCAGCACACGCCGCCCGACAGCGTGAGCGTGCTGGTGGATGCGGTGCATTCCTATTCACGGCAGCAGCGCGGCGCCGCCGGCTGACCCGGGGGTCGAGACGGCGCTGGGTGCATCCGGCAAGCCGGGTTTACCCGCAAACGACGCCCGAGAGGCCTGACTTATCCCCAGAATCGTGTCAAGCCCCGCACCGCGATGAGGCTGCTGCATCGCAACAGCCTTTCGACCGATGGATGCGCTAAGTCGTTGATTCTTATATAGACATTTTTCTGCCTTCGAAAGCATCAGCGCAAGCCGCGGCCTGTGCTATCAAGCAGTTAGCGTGCGTTTGCGCAGGTTTCCCACAAAGTTTTCCACAGGGCACGTGGATAGCTCGAAAACCCCAAACGAATCAACGGCTTGGCCGCTTTCCTTGATAAGAACTTGAGATTCCTTGGGCAAGTCACCTTCATCGCGAGCGGCCGCCACATCTGCACCGGCGGCGGGCGCTGAGCCCCCGGCGCCCGCCCGCGAGCCGGTCGTGGTGCCGGTGGTGATCGACGCACCGCAGTACAGCGGCCTGAAGGCGGCGCTCGGATATTTGAGCGAGCGCCCGCTCACGCCAGGCACCCTGCTGCGCGTGCCGCTGGGTCGCCGTGAAGTGCTGGGCGTGGCCTGGGACACGCGCTCCGGTGAGGACTCGGCGGTGCCCGATGGCGTGACGTTGCGCGAGGTGGCCGCGGTGTTCGACGCGCTGCCGCCGCTGCCGGCCGCCTGGCGCGAGCTGGTGGACTTTGCTGCCTCGTACTACCAGCGCAGCCCCGGCCGAGGTGGCGCTGGCGGTGCTGCCGCCCGAACTGCGCATGTTGAGCGCCACGCAGCTGGAGCGCCGGCTCACGCGACTGCGCGCCAAGCTGCTGCCGCCCAGCGGCGCGCAGGGCGCGCTGCCCGCCCCCAGCGCCGAGCAGGCGCAGGTGCTGCAAGCGCTGGCCGCGAGCGCGGGCGATGCCCCCGTGACGCTGCTGCACGGCAGCACCGGCAGCGGCAAGACCGAGATCTACCTGCGCGAGGCGCAGCGCGTGGTCGAGGCCGGCCGCCAGGCGCTGGTGCTGGTGCCGGAGATCAACCTCACGCCGCAGCTCGAAGAGCGCTTCCTGGCGCGCTTCCCAGGGCGGCGGGTGGTGTCGCTGCACAGCGGCCTGACGCCGGCGCGTCGGCTGAAGCACTGGCTGATGGTGCTGCTGGGCGAGGCCGACCTCGTGCTCGGCACGCGGCTGGCGGTGTTCGCGCCGCTGCCGCGGCTGGGGCTGGTGATCGTCGACGAGGAGCACGACCCGTCCTACAAGCAGCAGGAGGGGGCGCGCTACTCGGCCCGCGACCTGGCGGTGGTGCGCGGCCGCATCGAGGGCGTGCCGGTGCTGCTGGGCTCGGCCACGCCGTCGCTGGAGAGCTGGCACAACGCGCTGCCGGCGACCGAGGGCGGTGCCGGCCGCTACACCCGCCTGACCATGGCCGCGCGCATCGGCGGCGGCGTGCTGCCCACGGTGCGGCTGGTCGACATGAGCCGGCTGCCCAAGGAGGTGCTGCGCGACAGCGCGCTGTCGCCCGCGCTGCTGGGCGCGCTGCGCGAGCGGCTGGCGCGCGGCGAGCAGAGCCTGGTGCTGCTGAACCGCCGCGGCTACGCGCCGGTGCTGCATTGCACCGAGTGCGGCTGGAAGAGCGCCTGCGCGCACTGCAGCGCGTGGCGGGTGTTCCACAAGCTCGACCGCACGCTGCGCTGCCATCACTGCGGCCTCACCGAGCGCGTGCCGCGCGCCTGCCCGGACTGCGGCAATGCCGACATCCAGCCCACCGGCCGCGGCACCGAACGCCTGGAGGAGCAGCTGGCGCTGGCGCTGCCCGGTGCGCGCGTGGGCCGCATCGACGCCGACACCACGCGGCGCAGCGGCGCGCTGGAAGCCGAGCTGGCCCGCGTGCACGCCGGCGAGGTGGACGTGCTGGTGGGCACGCAGATGATCGCCAAGGGCCACGACTTCCGCCGCATGACGCTGGTGGCGGCGGTGAACCCCGACGCGGCGCTGTTCAGCAGCGACTTCCGTGCGCCGGAGCGCCAGTTCTCGCTGCTGATGCAGGCCGCCGGCCGCGCCGGCCGCGATGCCGGGCAGGCCGACCGCGCGGAGATGTGGGTGCAGACCTGGCACCCGCAGCACGCGCTGTACGCGGCGCTGCGCATGCACGACTACACGGCCTTCGCGCAGGCGCAGCTGGCCGAGCGGCGGTCGGCGAGCCTGCCGCCCTACACCCACCTGGCGCTGCTGCGCGCCGACGCCCGCGAGCAGTCGGTGGCGCAGGCCTGGCTGCGGGCGGTGAGCGACGAGGCCCGCGAACTCGCCGCACAGCACCAGGTGGCGCTCTACCCGCCGGTGCCGCTGAGCGTGCAGCGCGTGGCCGACATGGAGCGGGCGCAGCTGCTGGTGGAGTCGGCCTCGCGGCCGGCGCTGCAGCGCTTTCTCACGGCCTGGGAAGCCACGCTGCGGCGCAAGCGGCCGGAGCAGAAGGGGCTGTTGCGCTGGGCCGTCGACGTGGACCCGCTGGCGATCTAGCGCCCGCGCAGGTGGTCGGGCGATTCGAGCCGCTTGGCCAGCGTGGACAGCAGCCAGGTGAGCAGCAGGTAGACCGCCGAGATCGCGAGGTAGGGTTCCCAGTAGCGCGAGTAGGCCCCGGCCACGGTGCGCGCGGCCAGCGCCAGCTCGGCCAGGCCGATCGCCGACACCAGCGACGAATCCTTGATCAGCGTGACCGCCTCGTTGACCAGCGGCGGCACCATGCGGCGCACGGCCTGCGGCAGGATCACGTGGCGCATGCTCTGCACGTGCGTGAGGCCCAGGCTGTAGGCCGCCTGCGTCTGGCCGCCGTGGATGCTCTGGATGCCGGCGCGGAAGATCTCGGAGATGTAGGCGCCGGCGTTCAGCGTGAGCGCCAGCGCGCCGGAGAAGAAGGCGCCGTAGTTCTGGCGGAACTCACGCGCGGCCTCGCCGGTGAGCAGCAGGCCGTTGTCCGGGTGGATCAGCGCCGGCATCAGCGCGAAGTGCACCAGCAGGATCTGCACGAACAGCGGCGTGCCGCGGAAGAAGGTGACGTAGGCGATGGTCAGCCACTGCGCCGGCTTGATCAGTGCAGCCGCCAGCGGCGACCTCGGCTTGGGTGCATAGCGCGTGCTGCTGATCAGGCCGAGCACCAGCCCGAGCGCGAGGCCGGCGACGATCGCGACGACCGTCAGCTTGATCGTCATCAGGACGCCGGCCAGGAACAGCGGTCCGTAGCCGGCCAGGATCTCCCAGCGAAAGTCCATGGGAGATCCTCGGGGTCCTGATGCTGTCGCTTACTTGGAGGCCGCTGCCGCGGGGGCGGCTGCACCGAAGGTCTTGGCGTAGACCTGGTCATAGCTGCCGTCGGCCTTGATCGCCGCGATGCCCTTGTTGACCTTCTCCAGCAGCTCGGCGTTGCCCTTCTTCACCGCGATGCCGTACTGCTCGGGCGCGAAGGCGCTGTCGCTGACGGTCTTGAAGTTGGCGGCCGCGTTGTTGGTCACGTAGTTGATGACCACGCCGTTGTCGGCCACGACGGCATCGACGCCGCCGGCCTCGAGCTCCTTCAGCGCCAGCGGCGTGGACTCGAAGCGCTTGACGTTGGCGCTGTTCTTGCCCTGCAGCTTGGTCACGACCTCGTCGCCGGTGGTGCCGGTCTGCACGCCGACCTTGAGCTTCTTGAGGTCGTCGAACTTGGCGACCTTGGAGCTGCCCTTCACCGCGATCAGCTGGTAGGCGTCGAAGTAGGGGTTGGAGAAGTCCATCGTCTGCTTGCGCTCGTCGGTGATGGTGATCGACGAGATCAGCAGGTCGCGGTCACCCTGCTGCAGCGCGTTGAAGATGCCTTCCCACGGCGTGTTGACGAACTTCACCTCGAAGCCGCCCTTGGCGGCCACGGCCTGGAGCAGGTCGATGCTGAAGCCGACGATCTCGCCCTTCTCGTTCTGGAACTCGAACGGGGCGTAGGCGGCATCGGTGCCGACGACGTAGACCTTGGCGGGCGCGGGCGCCGGAGCGGAAGCCACCGGCGCGGGCGCGGAAGCGGGGGCGGCGGGCGGGCGCCGGCTCTTCCTTCTTGCCGCAGGCGGCGAGCAGCAGGCCGGCACCGAACAGGCCGGCGGTCTTCAGAAACTGGCGGGTCGTGAGCTTCATGCGGGATCCTCGTGGGGGCTCCGGAATCGATGGCGACACATCGGCGGTGACCGATTGTCACCGGATTGTTGATGCAAAAAGCGGCCCGGAGGCCGCTTTTCGAAGTGCGTCGCGAGACTTAGAAGTTATGGCGGATGCCAAGACCAATCGACGAGAACTTGTTGTCGGCCAGCACAGGCAGGGTGGCCGTGCCAGACCCGCCGTACGGGAACGAGTTGTTGTCAATTGCGTAATAGAACGCATAGACCTTGGTGCGCTTGGACAGGTTGTAGTTGTAGCCCAGCGTGTACTGGATGGCATCGGAATCGGCCAAGTTATCCCACTCGTCCGCCCAGCCGACCGACACGTGGAACTCGCTAGCGCCGACGGTGTACTGAACGGTACCCGTCACTTGATTGCGCTTGCCAAGTACGACGTCGTCGGAATTTTCGTAAGCCAGCCCCAACAGGAACGGACCCATCGTGTAGGCCGCGCCAGCCGAGAAGCCCTTGATCGTGTCGTTGCCGAACGTATCTTCGCTCTTGCTGTAGCCAGCGCCGATGTGCAGGCCATCGACGTCGTAGTTCACAACGCCTTCATAAGTCTTCGGGCCAGTGCCTTCACCGGCAGCAACCGTCACCGCGAACGAGACCGGACCAAAATTCGGGCTGGTGTATTCGACGGCATTGCTGAAACCAACACGCAACGAATAGATGTTGTCTTCCGAGGTCGTGCCGGTGTCATGGTTGAAGACGCCGATGTAGTCGATCGTGCTGCAGTACAGAGCGCCGAGGGCAATCTTGCCCATCTTGATCTGACCCCAAGACGTGCTCTTCAGGCCGACATAGGCGTCGCGTCCGAAACCACCGGTACCGGTGCCATCGTCAGAGCCGAAGCCGGATTCGAGTTGAAAGAACGCGCTCAGTCCACCGCCGAGGTCTTCGTTGCCACGAAGTCCCCAACGCGATGCGTTGTTCTTCATCACGGTCGCGTCGGACACATCGTTGTCCTGGAACTCGATGGAAGTGTTGAGTCGGCCGTACAGCGTGACGCTGCTCTGGGCGAACGCGCTGCCGGTGAATGCCGCGCACAGGGCGGCGGCGAGGGCGAGTTTCTTCATCAGGAATCTCTCTTTCGTGGAGGGTTGGCGGGCGGAACAACCAACGTCTTGATCGAAGACGCGGACCGGTTGGTGCCTCGTGAAAGTTTAGTGAAGCCGCCGCCCGGAGCCACCATTTACGATCTGCAACAGGCGCGAGAACCGCGCTTCTGACGCATTCACGCAACACCTGCCACCACACCCCCGAGGCTGTCGCCAACGCGACAAATCGCGCGCCGCACGGGCCGCGCACCGCTTCAGGGCGCACGCAAACTCAGCCGCCCTGCACGCCGAACCACCACGCCAGCGCCGAGAAACTGACGAAGGCGAGCACGGTCGACGCCATGATCACGCGGGCCACCCGCCCGGTGTCGGCACCGTGCCGCTCGGCGAGCAGCGAGACGCCGCTGGCCGAC
Organism: Methylibium sp. T29-B; assembly: GCF_000576225.1. NCBI lineage: Bacteria > Pseudomonadati > Pseudomonadota > Betaproteobacteria > Burkholderiales > Sphaerotilaceae > Methylibium > Methylibium sp. T29-B. The sequence continues at coordinate 14,815 of NZ_AZSN01000043.1, forward strand.
GGCAGTGCGGCGGTCAGCGTCAGCACCATCAGGTTGAAAGGCGTCAGCGCGGCGCCCACCGCGATGGCCGCACTGCCGATCGCGAACAGCAGCGCCGGGTGCACGCACAGCTTGATCAGCGCGAGCGGCAACACGGCGACGAGGGACGCACGCCGCGCGCCGTCGCTGGCGGCGGCGTCCAGGCGTGCGTGCTCGCCGGCCCGCCACAGCACGGCGCCGATGGTGAACAGCGCGACCGGCGTCGCGGCGGCGGCCAGCAGCTCGACGATGCGCGCCAGCGGCCCCGGCAGCACCAGCCCCGCGGCAGAGAACAGCGCCCCGAGCGCGATGGCCCAGGGCTGCGGGTTGGCGATCGGCCCGCGCAGCGCGTTGCGCAGGCGTGCGCCGAGCGGCAGGTGCGAGGCCGCATGCATCTGCGCCAGCGCGAGGCAGACCGAGCTGACGATGAACATGTCGACCAGCAGCGTGACCATCACCGGGCCGGCCGCGGCTGCACCGATCAGCGCCGTCATCATCGGCATGCCCATGAAGCCGCTGTTCGGGAAAGCGGCCACCAGCGCGCCGAAGGCCGCATCCTTGAGGTGCACGCGCGCACCGAGAGTGAGCACGACGGTCAGCGCCACGAGGCCGAGGCCCGCGAGCGTGTAGACCGCCAGCATCGTCGGGTTCAGCAGGTTGCCGATCGGCGTGCCCGCGCCGAAGCGGAACAGCATGCAGGGCAGGGCGAAGAACAGCACGAAGGCGTTGAGGCCGGGGATCGCGGCCTCCGGCATCACGCGCGTGCGCGCCGCGAGGTAGCCGCACAGCACGAGCGCGAAGAACGGCACCGTGACGGACAGGATCGCTTGCATCGCGGCGGCAGTATGTCAGGCCGCGCACCGAGGCCTCGGCCGGCAGCGCTTGGCTATCATCGCGCGCCCCGCCGTTCGCCACGGCTCCGTCCCGTCGTCTCCGCTCCGTCCTCCTTGTCCGCGCCTGTCTCGCTCAACACCGCCCAGATGCAGGCGGTTCACCACCTGGCCGGCCCCTGCCTGGTGCTGGCCGGCGCCGGCTCGGGCAAGACGCGCGTGATCACGCACAAGATCGCGCGCCTGCTGGAGGCCGGGCTGGCTCCGTCGCAGATCGCCGCCATCACCTTCACCAACAAGGCGGCGGCCGAGATGCGCGAGCGCGCCAAGGCCCTGGTGGGGGCGCGGCCGGCCAAGGGCCTGCTGATCAGCACCTTCCACTCGCTCGGCGTGCGGCTGCTGCGCGAGGACGGCGCGGCGCTGGGCCTGAAGCCGCAGTTCTCGATCCTCGACAGCGACGACGTGCTGGGCATCCTGCGCGACGCCGGCGGCACCACCGACGCCAAGACCGCGCGGCGCTGGCAGTGGGCCATCAGCCTCTGGAAGAACCAGGGCCTGACGCCGGCCCAGGCCGAAGCCGAGGCGAAGAACCCCGACGAGGTGCAGGCCGCGCGCGTGATGACGCGCTACCAGGAGCGGCTGGCCGCCTACCAGGCGGTGGACTTCGACGACCTGATCGGCCTGCCGGTGGCGCTGCTGCAGCGGCACGACGTGGTGCGCGCGAAGTGGCAGGCCGCGCTGCGCCACGTGCTGGTCGACGAGTACCAGGACACCAACGCGCAGCAGTACGAGCTGCTCAAGCTGCTGGTCGGCGACGGCCAGGGCGGGCGCGACCGGCCGGCGATGTTCACCGCGGTCGGCGACGACGACCAGAGCATCTACGGCTGGCGCGGCGCGACGATCGACAACCTCAAGCGCCTGCCGCAGGACTACCCGGACCTGCAGGTGATCCCGCTGGAGCAGAACTACCGCTCGACCGGCAACATCCTGCGCGCTGCCAACCACGTGATCGCGGCCAACCCGAAGATCTTCGACAAGAAGCTGTGGAGCGAATTCGGCGACGGCGAGCCGGTGCGCGTGGTCGAGAGCGACAGCGAGGAACACGAGGCCGAGCGCGCGGTCGCGCGCATCCAGGCGCTGCGCGGCCAGGGCGGCGCGGCGGCCGGCGCGGTGGGCGGGCAGGGCATCGAGTGGAAGGACTTCGCGATCCTCTACCGCGCCAACCACCAGGCGCGCGTGTTCGAGCAGGCCCTGCGCAAGGCGCAGATCCCGTACAAGGTGTCGGGCGGCCAGAGCTATTTCGAGCGCGCCGAGATCAAGGACCTGTGCGCCTGGTTGCGCCTGCTGGTGAACCAGGACGACGACCCCGCCTTCCTGCGCTCCGTGACGACGCCCAAGCGCGGCATCGGCCACCAGACGCTGGCCGGCCTGGGCGAGTTCGCCGGCCGCTGGAAGGTGTCTCTCTACGAAGCGCTGTTCGCGGAATCGCTCGGCACGGTGCTCAGCGCGAAGGCGGTCGGCTCGCTCCACGAGTTCGGCCGTTGCGTCAACGACCTCGAGTACCGCGCACGCCAGACCGTCGGTGCCGAGGATGCGCGCGCGCTGCTGATGGGCTGGCTGAAGGACATCGGCTACGAGCAGCATCTGCACGACGGCGAGGACAGCGAGAAGCTGGCCGCGGCGCGCTGGTCGAACGTGCTCGATTTCGTCGACTGGATCGCCAGGCGCTGCGGCGGCGAGACGGCCGACGACGGCAGCGGCCAGGAGAGCGAGCGGCGCAGCGTGCTCGAAGTGGCGCAGACCATCGCGGTGATCATCAGCCTGGCCGAGCGCGGCGACGATCAGAACGTGCTGACGCTCTCCACGCTGCACGCTGCCAAGGGGCTGGAGTGGCCGCACGTGGTGCTGGCCGGCGTCAACGAGGGCCTGCTGCCGTTCAAGACCGACGACGAATCGCTCACCGCGGCAGCGCTGGTACAGCGGCTGGAGGAGGAGCGGCGATTGATGTACGTGGGCATCACCCGCGCCCGCAGCACCCTGGCGGTCAGCTGGCTCAAGCGCCGCAAGCGCGGCCGCGAGACCGTGGCCGGCGCGCCCAGCCGCTTCATCGCCGAGATGAAGCTGGAAGAAGGCCGCGTGAAGGAAGACCCGCGCGAGAAGCTGAAGGCGCTGCGGGCGGCGTTCGCGGCCAAGGCCGCGCAGCCGGCGTCCGGCCCGACCGCCGCGGACTGAGTGCGCCGCGCGCGCCGAGGGCCTTATGCCGACGGCGCGAAAGCAAACAACGAAACGGTCGTTCCCTCGCGCGCGGCCAGCCCGGACACTCGGAACTTTCGTTTTCGCGAAGCCTTCGCCTTCGCGGCTGACCCGATGAACTTCCAGCAACTGCGCTCCGTCCGCGAGGCGGTGCGGCTCGGCTTCAACCTCACCGACGTGGCCGAGGCGCTGCACACGTCGCAGCCGGGCGTGAGCCGGCAGATCCGCGAGCTCGAAGACGAGCTCGGCGTCGACATCTTCGTGCGCGCCGGCAAGCGGCTGACCGGGCTCACCGCCCCCGGCGAGGCGGTGCTGCCGATCGTGGAGCGGCTGCTGCACGACGCCGACAACCTCAAGCGCGCCGGCGCCGACTACGCCCAGCAGGACCACGGCCCGCTGTCCATCGCCGCCACCCACTCGCAGGCGCGCTACGCGCTGCCGCCAGCGGTGCGCGACTTCCGCGGCAGCCATCCGGGCGTGCAGTTGCAGCTGCACCAGGCTCGCCGAAGCAGGTGGCGCAGATGCTGCTCGACGGCGAGGCCGACATCGGCATCGCGACCGAGGCGCTGGCGCAGTACCCCGACCTCGTGGCGCTGCCCTGCTACCGCTGGACGCACGCGGTGCTGGTGCCGCCCGACCACCCGCTGCTCGACGGCGGCGCCCTCACGCTGAAGCGGCTCGCCGAATACCCGCTGATCACCTACGACGCCGGCTACACCGGCCGCTCGCACATCGACGAGGCCTTCGAGCGCGAGGGCCTCACGCCCACGCTGGCGCTGACGGCGATGGACGCCGACGTGATCAAGACCTACGTGGAGTTGGGCCTGGGCGTCGGCATCGTCGCCTCGATCGCCTACGACGACGAGCGCGACCGCCACCTGCGCGCACTCGACGCGCGCCACCTGTTCGCCGTGAACATGACGCGCCTGGCGCTCAAGCGCGGCAGCTACCTGCGGGCCTATGTGTACGACTTCATCGAGAGCTTTGCACCGTCGCTGACGCGCAAGGTGGTGCAGCGCGCACTCGACGGCGGCAAGGTCGACGAACTCTGAGCGGTGAGCGGCTCGGTCGGGTGCGACGGCCCGGCCGGGGCCCGATCAGATCATCGCGGCCGGATCGGCTTCGGACTCCTGCGCGAAGCGCGTCACGCGGCGCGGCAGCAGGTGCACGGTGGCGCCGGGATCGAGCGGGAAGCGTTCGCGCAGCGCATGGAACTCCGAGCGCGGCAGCTCGACGTCGATGTAGCTGCCGTCGTCCACGCGCTTGAACTCCACCCGCGTGTTAGGCCCCACGGTCAGCGCCTGCGACAGCGTCACCGGCAGCGAGCCCTCGGCCGGTGCGGCCAGGATCGCCAGCTCGTGCGGGCGCACGTAGCTGACCTCGCCGCTGACCTTCGCATCGCCCCGACCTGCTCCGAAGCGGCCGTGGAACAGGTTCACGTCCCCCAGGAACTGCAGCACGAAGGGCGACGCCGGGTGGTCGTATACCTGGTCCGGCGGGCCGTCCTGCTCGACGCGGCCCTGGTTCATCACGACGATGCGGTCGGCGACCTCCATCGCCTCCTCCTGGTCGTGGGTCACGAACACGCTCGTCACATGCACCTCGTCGTGCAGGCGGCGCAGCCAGCGGCGCAGCTCCTTGCGCACCTTGGCGTCGAGTGCCCCGAAGGCTCGTCGAGCAGCAGCACCTTGGGCTCCACCGCCAGCGCGCGCGCCAGGGCGATACGTTGGCGCTGGCCGCCCGACAGCTGGTGCGGGAAGCGGTCGGCGATCCAGTCGAGCTGCACCAGCTTCAGCAGCGCGGTGACCTTGCTGCGGATCTCGGCTTCGCTGGGCCGCGTGGCCTTGGGACGCACGCGCAGCCCGAAGGCCACGTTCTCGAAGATCGTCATGTGCGCGAACAGCGCGTAGTGCTGGAACACGAAGCCGACCTGGCGCTCGCGCACGTCGGTGCGGGTGGCGTCCTCGCCGTGGAACAGCACGCTGCCGCTGTCGGGCACTTCCAGGCCCGCGATGATGCGCAACAGCGTGGTCTTGCCAGAACCCGAGGGTCCGAGCAGCGCGACCAGCTCGCCCGAGGGGATGTCGATCGAGATGTCGTCGCAGACGACGGTGGGGCCGAAGCGCTTGTTCAGGTTACGGACTTCGATGCTCATACGGCCTCCAGCGCGCTCGCGCCCTTGATCTGGTTTCTCACCCGTCGCTCCACCAGGTACTTCAGCACCAGCGTCACCAGCGCCAGCCCGGCCAGCAGCGAAGCCACCGCGAACGACGCCGCGAACTGGTATTCGTTGTAGAGGATCTCGATGTGCAGCGGCATCGTGTTGGTCTGGCCGCGGATGTGGCCCGAGACCACCGACACCGCGCCGAACTCCCCCATCGCCCGCGCATTGCACAGGATCACGCCATACAGCAGCGCCCACTTGATGTTGGGCAGCGTCACGCGCCAGAAGATCTGCCAGCCCGAAGCGCCCAGCACCCGCGCCGCCTCTTCCTGCTCGACGCCCTGCGCCTGCATCAGCGGGATCAGCTCGCGCGCGATGAACGGGAAGGTGATGAATACCGTGGCCAGCACGATGCCGGGCAGCGCGAAGATGATCTTCAGGTCGTGCTCGCGCAGCCAGCCGCCCAGCCAGCCCTGCAGGCCGAACACCAGCACGAAGATCAGGCCGGCGATCACCGGGCTCACCGAGAACGGCAGGTCGATCAGCGTCAGCAGGATGTTCTTGCCGCGGAAGTCGAACTTGGCGATGCACCAGGCCGCCGCCACGCCGAACACCAGGTTCAGCGGCAGCGACACCGCCGCCGCCAGCAGCGTGAGCCGGATGGCCGACAGCGCGTCGGGCTCGACGATCGCCGCGAGATAGACATCCCAGCCCTTCTTCAGCGCCTCGTAGAACACCGCGAACAGCGGCACGAACAGGAACACCGTCAGGAACACCAGCGCGATGCCGATCAGCGTGCGGCGCACCCAGGGCGCCTCCGTGGTGGCGTTGCGCAGGTTCGTCGGAGCGACCGCCGCAGCGGGTGCAGCGGCCTTCAGGGCCAGCGTGGCGCCGGTCGTCATGTCAGTTTCCTCCCTGGCGACGGCGCGACCAGGCCTGCAGCAGGTTGATGCCCAGCAGCAGCACGAAGCTCGACACCAGCATCACGACCGCGATCGCGGTGGCGCCGGCGTAGTCGTACTGCTCGAGCTTGGTGATGATCAGCAGCGGCGTGATCTCGCTGACCAGTGGCAGGTTGCCGGCGATGAAGATCACCGAGCCGTACTCGCCCAGCGCGCGTGCGAACGCGAGTGCGAAGCCGGTCAGCAGTGCCGGGATCAGGATCGGGAAGATCACGAGCCGGAAGGTCTGTGCGCGGCTCGCGCCCAGGGTGGCGGACGCTTCCTCGATCTCCTTGCTCAGGTCCTCGAGCACCGGCTGCAGCGTGCGCACGACGAACGGCAGGCCGATGAAGGTGAGCGCGACGAACACGCCGACCGGCGTGAAGCTCACCTTGAAGGGCAGGTACTGCCCGATCCAGCCGTTCTGCGAATAGATCGCGGTGAGCGCGATGCCGGCCACCGCGGTGGGCAGCGCGAATGGCAGGTCGACCAGCGCGTCGACGATGCGCTTGAACGGGAACTCGTAGCGCACCAGCACCCAGGCGATGACCAGCCCGAACACCGCGTTGAGCAGCGCACCCGCCAGTGAGGCGCCGAAGGTCAGCCGGTAGGACGCCACCACCCGCGGCGAACTCACCGCCTCCCAGAACGCCGGCCAGGTGAGCGTGAAGGTCTTCAGGAACGCGGCCGACAGCGGGATGAGCACGATGAGGCTCAGGTAGAGCAGCGTGAAGCCGAGCGCGAGGTCGAAGCCGGGCAGCACGCTGTGCCGCCGCAGCAGGGCGCGAGAGAGGAACACGGTCAGTACTTCAGGAAAATGATCGAACCGGCACGATCACTTGCGCGCCGCCAGGATCTGGTCGTAGATCCCGCCGTCGTCGAAGTGCTCCTTCTGCGCCTTGCTCCAGCCGCCGAAGATCTCGTCGATCGTGAAGGTGTTGACCTTCGGGAAGTCCTTCGCGTACTTCGCCAGCAGCGCGGGCGAGCGCGGGCGCAACTGGTGCTTGGCGGCGATCTCCTGGGCCTCGTCGGACCACAGGAACTTCAGGTAGGCCTCGGCCTGCTTGCGCGTGCCCTTCTTGTCGACCACGGTGTCGATCACGCTCACCGGGTTCTCGGCCAGGATGGTCGATTTGGGGTAGACCACGTCGAAGTGGTCGCCGAACTCGGCCTTGATCAGGTTGACCTCCGACTCGAAGGTCGCCAGCGCGTCGCCGATGTTGCGCTGTGCGAAGGTGGTGGTCGCCGCACGGCCGCCACCGTCGAACACCGGCACGTTGGCGAAGATCTTCTGCACCAGCTCGCGCGCCTGGGCCGGCGTACCGCCGGCCTTGATGGCCGAGCCCCAGGCGGCCACATAGCTGTAGCGACCGTTGCCGGTGACCTTGGGATTCGGGATCACAACGCTGACGCCGGGCTTGGCGAGATCGGGCCAGTCGGCGATCTTCTTCGGGTTGCCCTTGCGCACCAGGATCACCGTGACCGAGGTGGTGGGCGCGGCGTTGTTCGGCAGCCGCTTCGCCCAGTCTTCGGGGATCAGCTTGCCGCGGGTGGCGATGGCGTCGATGTCGCTCGACTGGTTCATCGTCACGACGTCGGCCTCCAGACCGTCGATCACCGCGCGGGCCTGCTTGCTCGAGCCGCCGTGGGATTGGTTGATCGTCACGTCCTCGCCGCTGGCCTGCTTCCATTGTTTCTGGAAGGCCGGGTTGATCTCCTTGTAGAACTCGCGCGCCACGTCGTAGCTGACGTTCAGCAGCGTCGGCCCGGCGGCCGTGGCCCAGCCGGCGGCCAGCAACAGGGGAGAAACGATCAGTGCGCGCCGCAGCGACGAAGGCAGGAGAGACATGATGTGGCAGGGCCCGGAGTCCCCGCGGAAAGGTCGATGGGAGCGGATGCTAGGGACCGTCGCTTAAAACGGGAACGACAGATTCGTCGAATGCTTATGAGAAAATGGCGTAGCCAAACGCCGACAGGCGCCCAGCAAGTGGGCGCCTGCTCTCGAAAAAATCCCGGTGCTTACTTCTTCGTATAGATCTGATCGAACACACCGCCGTCGGCGAAGTGGGTCTTCTGCGCCTTGGCCCACCCGCCGAACACCTCGTCGATGGTGAACAGGTTGACCTTCGGGAAGTTCTTCGCGTACTTCGCCGCGACCTTCTCGTCGATCGGCCGGTAGAAGTTGCGCGCGGCGATTTCCTGGCCCTCCGCGGTGTACAGGTACTCGAGGTAGGCCTGGGCCACGTCGCGGGTGCCTTCTTGTCGACCACCTTGTCGACCACCGTCACCGGCGGCTCGGCCAGGATGCTCAGCGGCGGGTAGACGATGTCGAACTTGTCGACGCCGAACTCCTTCAGCGACAGGTGGGCCTCGTTCTCCCAGGCCAGCAGCACGTCGCCGATGCCGCGCTCGGCGAAGGTCACCGTGGAGCCGCGGGCGCCGGAATCCAGCACCGGCACGTTCTTGAACAGGTTGCCGACGAACTCGCGCGCCTTGGCATCGTCGCCTCCGGGCTGCTTGAGCGCGAAGCCGTAGGCCGCCAGGTAGCCCCAGCGGGCGCCACCCGAGGTCTTGGGGTTCGCGGTGATCACCGACACGCCCGGCTTCACCAGGTCGTCCCAGTTCTTGATGCCCTTCGGGTTGCCCTTGCGCACCAGGAAGATGTAGGTGGAGGTGTAGGGCGAGCTGTTGTGCTTCAGGCGCTTCTGCCAGTCGGCCGGCAGCAGCTTGGCCTTCTCGCCGATCTCGTCGATGTCGTAGGCCAGCGCCAGCGTCACCACGTCGGCGTCGATGCCGTCGATCACCGAGCGAGCCTGCTTGCCCGAGCCGCCGTGCGACTGCTTCACGGTCACGTTGTCGCCGGTCTTGCCCTTCCAGTACTTGGCGAAGGCGGCGTTGTACTCGACGTAGAGCTCGCGCGTCGGGTCGTAGGAGACATTGAGCAGGGTCACGTCCTTGGCGGCGGCGGCACCGGCGGCCAAAACAAGGATCGAGGCGGCGAGCGCGCCACGGACGGAAGCGAAACGGGTCATGAAGGTCCTCGGGATCACGGAATCAGGGCGGGAATGAGCGAATGGGGAGATGCTAGAAAGCGCCGCTTCAACGCGGAACGAATGAAAGCAAGGACGCTTATGCGTTTCTCGAAGAAGTCTCAGGCGCGATTGGGCTGCGGCGTCAGGCGCAGATAGGGCGTGACGGCGGTATAGCCCTTCGGAAACTTCTGCCGGATCAGTTCGGCGTCCTGCAGCGCGGGCACGATCACCACGTCGTCGCCGTCCTTCCAGTTCGCCGGCGTCGCGACGCTGTGGTATTCGGTCAGCTGCAGCGAATCGATGACGCGCAGGATCTCGTCGAAATTGCGCCCGGTCGAGGCCGGGTAGGTGATCGTCAGGCGGATCTTCTTCGCCGGGTCGATGACGAACAGCGAGCGCACCGTGGCGGTCGTGCTGGCGTTCGGATGGATCAGGTCGTAGAGCTCGCTGACCTTGCGGTCGGCGTCGGCCAGGATCGGGAAGTCGACCACCGCGTTCTGGGTGCGGTTGATGTCCTCGATCCACGCGCCGTGCTTGTCGACCGGGTCGACCGACAGCGCAATCACCTTGACATTGCGCTTGGAGAACTCGGCCTTGAGGCGGGCCGTCAATCCGAGCTCGGTGGTGCAGACGGGCGTGAAGTCGGCCGGGTGAGAGAACAGCACGCCCCAGCTGTCGCCGAGCCACGCGTGGAACTGGAGCGGACCCTGGGTGGACTGTTGCTCGAAATCGGGGGCGATGTCGCCGAGTCTCAGGCTTGGCATGGTGGAGCTCCTGGATGGGATGGAGGCAGGGAATCGAGGAGGAAGGACGACCCGCGGCGGTGTGCCGCCCCTCGGACCGCGAACGACCACTCGGCCAGCGTCGCGCGTTCGAGCCGTTGCTCGCGGGCGAGGCGCGCGCTCATCGCGGTGACCCAGCGCCGCGCCAGCGGCAGCGGGCCGAAGCCGGCCTCGGCGTTGATGTGCCGGCGTCGCCGAGCGTCAACCAGGCGCTGCCCCAGCGCTGGGCCCAGCGGCGGCTGCTGGCGGCGGTCATCCAGGGATCGGTGTCGCTGGCCACCACGGTGCTCGGCACCGCGAGGCGCTGCTGAGGCAGCAGCCCGGCGACGCCGAACTTGTCGGGGTCGGCCGGCGCGACGAACAGCGCGGCGCGCACCGGCGAATCGGGCCGCTGCGCCAGGTGGCGGGCCAGCGCGAGGCAGCCGAAGCTGTGCGCGACCGCGACGAACGAGTCCGGCTCGCCGCCGCGGCTGCGCCCCGCCGCGCGCTCCAGTGTCGCGTCGACGCGGGCGGCCCAGCGTTCGAGCTGCGGGTTGGACCAGTCGCGCTGCACCACGCGCTCGGCGTCGCGGTACTGCGACTGCAGCCAGCTCTGCCAGTGCACCGGCCCGCTGTCGTTCAGGCCGGGCACCACCAGCAGGCGAGGCACCTGGAACGCCGCGGTGCGCATGGCGTGCGGCCTACAGCGTGGCGATCGACACTTCGGTCGACTTGACCAGCGCGATCACTTCCTTGCCGGGCACCAGCTGCAGCTCCTTGACCGAGCGCGTGGTGATGACCGAGGTCACGATCAGTCCGGCCGGGGTCTCGACGTCGATCTCCGACACCACCGGCCCTTCGATGATCTCCTTGACCTTGCCGCGGAACTGGTTGCGGACATTGATGGCGGTGATGCTCATGCGGGGACTTCCTCTTCAGTGCAAAACCTGAAGGTAGCCTTCACCGCTTCTGCAACCAACGAAGCTCTTCGCCTGCCCACATGCGCAAACCGCATGTGGGCCCGCGCGGCGGGCCGCGCTCAGCGCACCGGCTGCCCGATCGTGCGCACCGTCGTCACCAGCGCCTCGGCCTGCGCCGCCGGCAGTGCGACCAGCGCTGCGCCGCGCGCGGCTTCCAGCGTGCGCGCCAGCGTGGTGGCATGCGGCAGCAGCGTGCCGAAGAAACGCAGCTCGGCGCCACGCGCCACGAGCACGGTCGGGAAGTTCTCGATGTCAAGGTCGAGCGGCGCGAGCGCATCGCTGTCGTCCTCGATGTCCACCCACACGCAGCGCAGCGCCGGCTGCTCGCGCGCCAGCGCCTCGAAACCGCGCGGTAGTCGCGGCAGGTGCCGCACCACTCCGCACACAGGCACGCCACCAGCCAGTCGTCCTCGTTGCCGCCCCGCGCGCTCGTCGTCATGCCGGCAGTGTGCCCGTGCGGCTGCGGCGCGCGGGGCGGTGGGGGAATGGGTCGGGCCGCTGCCCCCTCAGACCGCCCACCGCAGCCGATGGGCCCGGTACGGATCGGGCAGCGCCTCCGAGACCACGGGCTCGGCGGCCGGCTGCTGCAGCACGCGCTGCAGGATGGCTTCCTCGCGCGCGGCGAAGCCGGCGTCGCCGCGCGAGCGCGGCCGGGCCAGCGCGATGCGCTCGTCGAGCACCACCTGGTGGTCCTCGATCAGCAGCACGCGATCGGCCAGCGCCACCGCCTCGGCCACGTCGTGCGTCACCAGCAGTGCGGTGAAGCCGTGGCGGCGCCACAGGTTTTCGATCAGGCGCTGCATCTCGATGCGCGTCAGCGCATCCAGCGCCCCCAGCGGCTCGTCGAGCAGCAGCAGGCGCGGTGCATGCACCAGTGCGCGCGCCAGCGCCACGCGCTGGCGCTGGCCGCCTGACAGTACCGCCGGCCAGTCGTCGGCGCGCTCGGCCAGGCCCACCTGCGCGAGCGCCTCGCGGGCCCGTTCCTTCGCATCACGCCCCTCGAGGCCGAGCGCCACGTTGTCCAGCACGCGCTTCCAGGGCAGCAGGCGGGCGTCCTGGAACATCACGCGCAGGTCTCGGCGCTGTGCGAGCGGCTCGTCCGCGCCGTCGAGTGAGATGCTGCCGCGGCTCGCACTCTCGAGTCCTGCCACGAGCCGCAGCAGCGTGCTCTTGCCGCAGCCGCTGCGGCCGACGATGGCGACGAACTCGCCGGGCTCGATGCGCAGGTCGATCGCATCGAGCACCACACGGTCGCCGAACTGCTTGCCGACGCGGTCGAGCCGCAGTGCGGTACCGCGCGGCGTGTCGTTCGTGCTGCGCACGATGGCCGGCGCCTCGGCGGCGGCCGGCGCGCCGCGCGCATCGGTCCCGCGCGTGCCGGCCCACGCGAACTCGGGCGCCGTCGCGACCGCGAGTTCGTTCAGTTCGAGTTCGAGGTGGTGCATGGTCGTGCCGCAGCGGAAGAGAAGGGGGACGTCACGGCACCGACCGGTAGCCGGGATGCCAGCGCAGCCACCAGCGCTCGAGCGCCTTGGCCGCCAGATCGGCCAGCTTGCCGAGCAGCGCGTAGAGCAGGATGCCGACCAGCACGACGTCGGTCTGCAGGAACTCGCGCGCGTTCATCGTCATGTAGCCGATGCCGGCCTGCGCCGAGATCGTCTCGGCCACGATCAGCAGCACCCACATCAGGCCGAGCGCAAAGCGCAGGCCGACCAGGATGTTCGGCAGCGCGCCCGGCAGGATGACCTGCCGGTACAGCGCGAAGCCCGACAGCCCGTAGCTGCGCGCCATCTCGATCAGCGCCGGGTCGACCGCGCGGATGCCGTGGAAGGTGTTCAGGTAGACCGGGAAGAACACGCCGAAGGCGACCAGGAAGAGCTTGGCGCCCTCGTCGATGCCGAACCACAGGATGACCAGCGGGATCATCGCCAGCGGCGGGATGTTGCGCACCATCTGCAGCGTCGAATCGAGCGCGGTCTCGAGCGTACGGAAAGTGCCGGTCGCGAGGCCGAGCACCAGGCCCAGGCCGCCGCCGATCGCCAGGCCGGCGAAGGCGCGCCAGGTGCTGGTGGCCACGTGCTGCCACATCTCGCCCGATGCGGCCAGCGTCCAGAACGCCTTCAGCACCGCCCAGGGCTCGGGCAGGATGCGGGTCGACAGCCAGCCCAGCTGCGACGCCAGCTGCCAGCCGCTCAGCAGGGCGACCGGCAGCAGCCAGGGCAGCAGGCGGCGCAGCGCGGCCCGGAGGTCCGTCGCGGCGCAGCCGG
>NZ_AZSN01000044.1:0-27305 GCF_000576225.1 Methylibium sp. T29-B
GCGGTCGTGACGGCGCCGGGCGTGAACGGCATCAGCGGCACCTCGGCGGCGAGTCGCGGCGTGCCGACCGGCGGACCGGCTTGGCCCTTCTGGACCAGCGCGATGTCCTCGGCGTTCGGGTAGCGCCCCGTCAGCACGAAATCGAGCACGCGCCGCGCGATCGGCGCGGCCGCCTCGGCGCCGAAACCGGAGTTCTCCACGATGACGGCCAGTGCGACCTGCGGGTTGTCGACCGGCGCGAAGGCGGTGTAGAGCGAATGGTCGCGCAGGTAGTCGGCCATCTTGCTCTTGTCGTACTTCTGGTCCTGGCGAATGCCGACCGCCTGCGCCGTCCCGGTCTTCCCACCACTCGGGTAGCTCGCCCCCATGAAGACGCGCGTCGAGGTGCCTTCCTGCGTCACGCCGTGCAGCGCCTTGCGGACCACCTCCACGTGATCGGGCTGCAACGGCAGCGGACTCAGCGCCTCGGCCGACATCAGTCGGGTCTCCCGGGTTGCCACATCCTCGATCTCGCGCACCAGCCGCGGCACATAGCGCTGCCCGCCCGATACCAGCGTGGCGGTGGCGGTGGCGAGCTGCAGCATCGTGAAGTTGTTGTAGCCCTGGCCGATGCCGAGCGAGATGGTCTCGCCGGCGTACCACTTCTGCAGCTCCGGCTTCTTGTAGTACTTGCGCTTCCACTCGGTCGAGGGCAGCACGCCGGTGACCTCGCCGTTGATGTCGATGCCGGTGCGGCGGCCGAAGCCGAAGGGCTCGAGCTGCTCGTGGATCAGGTCCACGCCCATGTCGGCGGCCAGCTGGTAGTAGTAGACGTTGCTCGACTTGACGATCGAGCGGTTCATGTCCACCACGCCCAGCCCGCCGTCACCGTGGCTGCGGAAGCGGTGGTTGCCGAACATGAAGACGCCGTTGTCGTAGGTGGTCTGCTGCGGCGTGCGCTTGCCGGATTCCAGCGCGGCGATCGCCATGAAGGGCTTGAAGGTCGAGCCGGGCGGGTAGGTGCCGCGCAGGGCGCGGTTCAGCAGGGGCTTGTCGATCGACTCGTTGAGCTCCTTCCAGCTCTCCGAATCGATGCCGTCGACGAACAGGTTGGGGTCGAAGGTCGGCTTGCTGACGAAGGCCAGCACCTCGCCGGAGCGCGGGTCGATCGCGACCAGCGCGCCGCGCCGGTCGCCGAACAGCTGCTCGACCATCGCCTGCAGCTTGATGTCGATCGACAGCCGCACCGTGTTGCCCGGCGTCGGCGGGCTGGCCCGCAGGCGCCGCACCGCGCGGCCCGAGGCGCTGGTCTCGACCTCCTCGAAGCCGGTGATGCCGTGCAGCTCGGCCTCGTACTTCTGCTCGATGCCGAGCTTGCCGATGTAGTCGGTGCCCTTGTAGTTGGCCGCATCGTCGGTCTCGTCGATCGCGTCCTTCTCGGCCTGGTTGATGCGGCCGATGTAGCCCAGCACATGGCTGCCGAGCTCGCCATAGGGGTAGTTGCGGAACAGCCGCGCCTTGATGTCGACCCCGGGGAAGCGGAAACGCTGCGCGGTGAAACGCGCCACCTCCTCGTCGCTGAGCTTGGTGCGGATCGGCAGGGACTCGAAGCTCTTGGCGTCGTCCATCATGCGCTTGAAGCGGCGACGGTCGCGCGTCGTGATGTCGATCACTTCCTGCAGCGCATCGATGGTGCCCTCCAGGTCGTCGATCTTCGACGGCGTGAGCTCCAGCGTGTAGGCCGAGTAGTTGTTCGCCAGCACGACGCCGTTGCGGTCGAGGATCAGGCCGCGGTTCGGCGTGATCGGCAGTACCGTGATGCGGTTGCTCTCGGCGCGCGTGGACAGCTCGTCGTGCCGCAGCACCTGCAGCGTGACCAGGCGCGCCGTCACCAGCCCGAAGCCGAACAGCACCAGCGCGCCGGCGGCGATCAGGCGCAGCCGGAAGCGGCCCAGCTCCTGGTCGACGTTCTTGAGTTCGGTCACGGTCCTGTCCGGCGTTGCCGCGCTGCGGTCACAGCGGTCGATTCTCGTCCCGGTCCGGCGCACGGCGCTGCGGCGCCAGCAGCAGCACGGCGGCCACCGGCCACAGCAACGCTTCGATGACCGGCGCGAACACCAGGTTCCACCCCGGGAACACGCCGCCGGCCGCCAGCCGGACCAGCACCGAGACCGCGTGCGCCGCGACGAACAGCGGCAACACCTGCAGCGCCTGGCCGAGCACGGAAAACCACAGCAGGCGGCGGTGGATGGTGGTGGCGAAGAAGCTCAGCAGCGTGTAGGCCAGCGCGTGCTGGCCCAGCAGCGCGCCCTGGTGCACGTCCATCAGCAGGCCGAACACGAAGGCCGCGCCGATGCCCACGCGGCGCGGCTGGTGCACGTTCCAGAACACCAGTGCCAGCGCCAGCACGTCGGGCATCGCGTTGACGCGGCCGAAGGGGATGAGGTTGAAGGTGAGGGCCAGCAACAGCGAGCCCCACATGAACACCGGGTTGACCGGCAGCAGCAACTGGTCGGAACTGCGCGGCATGATCATCGGCGCGCTCCCGGTCGGCGACGCGGCGCGGCTTCGCTGGCCGCCGGCTCGGTGGGACGGGGCGGCAGTTGCAGGCCGAGCGGCTGCAGCACCAGCACGTGACGCACGCTGTCGGGCCGCGCCGCCGGCGCCAGCGTGACCTTCGCGAAGGTGGTGCCGGCGCGCCGGTCGACCGAGACGACCTTGGCCACCGACAACCCGGGCGGGTAGACACCATCGACGCCCGACGTGTTCAGCACGTCGCCCGGTTCGATGTCGGCATTGCTGGCGAGGAAGCGCAGTTCCATGCCGGCGCCCGCGGCGACGGTGGTCGGGTCGCCGTAGGCGGCCGCGCGGGCCTGCGTGCGGACGTTCAGCACCGGGATCGCGGCGTCCTTGTCGGTCAGCAGCGTCACCTCGGACGCGAGCGGGTAGACGCGCGTGACCTGGCCCAGCACGCCCGCGGCATCGATCACCGGCGAGGCGGGTGCCACACCGTGTGTTGCGCCGCGGTCGATGACGATCTTGCGCGTGTAAGGGTCGGCGGCCTCGTACAGCACCTCGGCCGCCTCGGTGTTCACCGTGAACTGCGGGCGCAGCGCCAGCAGTTCGCGCAGTCGCTGGTTTTCCTCGGTCAGCGGGCCGACGCGCGCCGCCACTTCGGCCTGGGCGGCCAGCCGCACCAGCGCTGCCGTCTCGCGCTCGCGCGCGTCGGCGATGCCGGTGAAGTAGTCGTGCACCGTGTCCCAGGCACGGACCGGCACCAGCAGCACGCGCTCGACCGGGTGCAGCGCGGTGGCCAGTGCCGCCCGCAGCGGCAGCGTGAGCTTGAAGCGCGTGTCGGCCACCATCAGGAACAGGGCGAACGCGGAGAAGAACACCAGCTTCGTCAGGGCCGACATGCCCTGCTTGAAGAACGGCGGCGGGGTGCGATCGAGGGTGCCTAGAGGCATGGCGCTCGGCGGTGAACGAAGAAGCCGGCCACGTGGGGCATCGGGCCCCTGGGCCGCGGCTTGCCGCAGCCGATCCCCCAAGGGGATGGCGCCCGGCTTGGGGCGGCCCGGCGCTCGGGCGCTCGCGCCGGCGCCATCGACTTACTCGGAGGTGAAGATGCTGCCCAGACGCTCCATGCGCTCCAGTGCCATGCCGCACCCGCGCACCACGCAGGTCAGCGGGTCCTCGGCCACCAGCACCGGCAGGCCGGTTTCCTCGGCCAGCAGGCGGTCCAGGTCGCGCAGCAGCGCGCCGCCGCCGGTCAGCATCATGCCGCGCTCGGAGATGTCGGCGCCGAGTTCCGGCGGTGTCTGTTCCAGTGCGTTCTTGACGCTGGAGACGATGTTGTTCAGCGGGTCGGTCAGCGCCTCGAGGATCTCGTTGCTGCTGATCGTGAAGCTGCGCGGCACGCCTTCGCTGAGATTGCGGCCCTTGACCTCCATCTCGCGCACCTCGGAGCCCGGGAAGGCCGAGCCGATCTGCTTCTTGATGGCCTCGGCGGTCGGGTCGCCGATCAGCATGCCGTAGTTGCGGCGGATGTAGTTGATGATGGATTCGTCGAACTTGTCGCCGCCGACCCGGATGCTGCCCTTGTAGACCATGCCGCCGAGCGAGATGACGCCAACCTCGGTGGTGCCGCCGCCGATGTCGACCACCATCGAGCCGGTGGCCTCGCTGACGGGCAGCCCGGCGCCGATGGCCGCGGCCATCGGTTCCTCGATCAGGTAGACCTCGGAGGCACCGGCGCCGAGCGCCGACTCGCGGATCGCACGCCGTTCCACCTGCGTCGAGCCGCAGGGCACGCAGATGATGATGCGCGGGCTGGGCTTGAGCACCGAGCGCGGATGCACCATCTTGATGAACTGCTTGAGCATCTGCTCGGTGACGGTGAAGTCGGCGATCACGCCGTCCTTCATCGGCCGGATGGCCTCGATGTTGCCCGGCACCTTGCCGAGCATGGCCTTGGCCTCGGCGCCGACGGCTGGATGGTCTTCTTGCCGTTGGGGCCGCCTTCGTGACGGATCGCGACGACCGAAGGCTCGTCGAGCACGATGCCCTTGCCACGCACGTAGATCAGCGTGTTGGCGGTGCCGAGGTCGATCGCGAGGTCGGTGGAGAAATAGCGTCGCAGGGAGGCGAACATGTCTTGGCGTTTCTGCAGGGCGCCGCAGCGAGGAAGCCGGGGGCTACGAGGGCTGCGCCGCCTGGGTATGGGGAGGGGCGGTGTTCGAAGCGATCTGGGCCAGCAGGCCGGTCGCGATGTCTGCGCCCCCACTGCGCTCGTCGCGTAGTGAACGCCTCCATCCCGGCCGGGTGAGGAACTCCGAAGATAATACCGCACGGTCCCAGCGCGACGCCCGCGAAAAGCGGCGTTGAATCGCGGCAGTTCTCTGGCGCAGGGCCGTTGCATCCCTCCATTTCGACCCTCCCATGGCCCTGACCCCCACCGACGTGAGCCGCATCGCCCTGCTGGCCCGGCTCGAACTCAGCGAGGCGGAGCAGTCCGCGATGCTCAGCCAGCTGAACGGCTTCTTCGACATCGTCGAGCGCATGCGCGCCGTCGACACCACCGGTGTCGCGCCGCTGTACACGCCGCTGTCGGCGGTGCAGGAAGTCGCGCTGCGGCTGCGCGAAGACGCGGTCACCGAGGTCGACCAGCGCCAGGCCAACCAACTCAGCGCACCGGCCGTCGAGGCGGGGCTGTACCTCGTGCCCAAGGTGATCGAATGAGCACCGAGCTGCACCAGCTCGGCGTGGCCGACCTGTCGGCCCGTCTGGCCGCCAAGACGGTATCGACTGCCGAAGTCACGTCACACCTGCTTGCGCGCGTTGCTGCCCATGAACACCTGGGGGCCTTCCTGTGCACCGATGTCGAACTGGCGCTGCAGCAGGCCCGCGCGGCCGACGAGCGGCGCGCCCGTGGCGAGACCCTCGGCGCGCTCGACGGCGTGCCGCTGGCCCACAAGGACATCTTCGTCACGACCGACTTTCCCAGCACCGCGGCCTCGAAGATGCTGGCCGGTTACCGCTCGCCCTTCGATGCAACGGTCGTCGCGAAGCTCAAGGCGGCCGGCACCGTGACCTTGGGCAAGCTCAACTGCGACGAGTTCGCGATGGGCGGCAGCAACGAGAACTCGGCCATCCGGCCGGTCCGCAACCCCTGGGACGCGGAGCGCATCCCGGGCGGGTCGTCGGGTGGCTCGGCGGTGGCGGTGGCGGCGCGGCTGGTGCCGGCCACCACCGGCACCGACACCGGCGGCTCGGTGCGCCAGCCGGCCTCGCTGTCCGGCGTGACCGGCATCAAGCCGACCTACGGGCGCTGCTCGCGCTACGGGATGATCGCCTTCGCCTCCAGCCTCGACCAGGCAGGCCCGATCGCCAAGAGCGCCGAGGACTGCGCGCTGCTGCTGGGCGCGATGAGCGGCTTCGACGAGCGCGACGCCACCTCGGCGCAGCAGCCGGTGCCCGACTTCGCCGCGCTGCTGCGTGCCCCGCGCGACGGTGCAAGCGCCGGCCGGCCGTTGCACGGCCTGCGCATCGGTCTGCCGCGGGAGTTCTTCGGTGCCGGCGTGGCCGGCGACGTGACGCAGGCGGTACGTGCTGCACTGGCCGAGGTCGAGAAGCTCGGCGCCACGTTGGTCGACGTGAGCCTGCCGCGCACCGAGCTGTCGATCCCGGTCTACTACATCATCGCCCCCGCCGAGGCGAGCTCCAACCTGGGCCGCTTCGACGGCGTGCGCTACGGGCACCGCGCCGCGCAGTACGGTGACCTGCTCGACATGTACCGCAAGAGCCGCAGCGAAGGCTTCGGGGCCGAGGTCAAGCGCCGCATCATGATCGGCACCTACGTGCTGAGCCACGGCTACTACGACGCCTACTACCTGCAGGCGCAGAAGCTGCGCCGCATGATCGCCGACGACTTCCAGGCGGCCTTCGCCCACTGCGACCTGATCGCCGGTCCGGTGGCGCCGACCGTCGCGCGCCGGCTGGGTTCGCAGACCGACCCGGTGGCCGAGTACCTGGCCGACATCTTCACGCTGCCGGCCAGCCTGGCCGGACTGCCGGGCATGAGCGCGCCGGCGGGATTCGGCGAGGGGGGGCTGCCGGTCGGCCTGCAGCTGATCGGCAACTACTGGCAGGAGGCGCAGCTGCTGCACGCCGCCCACAGCTTCCAGCAAGCCACCGATTTCCACCTCCGGACGCCGGAGGGCTACTGACATGAACGTCGCCCCCGCGCTGATCCGTGGTTACGAAGTCGTCATCGGCCTCGAGACCCACACCCAGCTGTCCACCGCGTCGAAGATCTTCTCCGGTGCCCCCACCGCCTTCGGCGCGGCGCCGAACACCCAGGCCTGCGCGGTCGACCTGGCTCTGCCCGGCAGCCTGCCGGTGATGAACCGCGGTGCGGTCGAGCGCGCGATCCGCTTCGGCCTGGCCGTGGGCGGCCAGATCGCGCCGCTGTCGATCTTCGCGCGCAAGAACTACTTCTATCCCGACCTGCCCAAGGGCTACCAGATCAGCCAGTACGAGCTGCCGGTGGTGCAGGGCGGCACAGTGGAGTTCTACCTGGCCGACGTGCCGCACCAGGTGCGGCTGACGCGGGCCCATCTCGAGGAAGACGCCGGCAAGTCGGTGCACGACGCCTTCGACGGCCTGAGCGGCATCGACCTCAACCGCGCCGGCACGCCGCTGCTGGAGATCGTCTCCGAGCCCGACATGCGCTCGTCCAAGGAGGCGGTCGAGTACGCCAAGGCGCTGCACGCGCTGGTGGTGTGGCTGGGCATCTGCGACGGCAACATGCAGGAAGGCAGCTTCCGCTGCGACGCCAACGTCTCGGTGCGCCGGCCCGGCGCGCCGTTCGGCACGCGGCGCGAGATCAAGAACCTCAACAGCTTCCGCTTCCTGCAGCAGGCGATCGACTTCGAGATCCAGTGGCAGATCGACCAGATCGAGGACGGTCTCGCGATCCGGCAGGCCACCGTGCTGTTCAACCCCGACAGCGGCGAGACGCGAGCGATGCGCACCAAGGAAGACGCGCACGACTACCGCTACTTCCCCGACCCCGACCTGCCGCCGCTGGTGATCGCGCCGGAATGGATCGCGCGCGTGACCGGCGAAATGCCGGAGCTGCCGCGCGTGATGGCGGCGCGCTTCGAGCGCCAGGACGGCCTGGCCGCCTACGACGCCTCGATGATGACGCAGAGCCTCGCGGTGGCGCGCTATTACGAGGCCACGAAGGCGGCGGGTGCGCCGGCCAAGCTGGCGGCGAACTGGCTGATGGGCGAGCTGTCGCGGCGGCTCAATGCCGAGGAACTCGGCATCGATGCGAGCCCGGTGAGCCCGGCGACGCTCGCGGCGTTGATCGCCCGCATCGCCGACGGCACGATCTCGAACAACGGCGCGAAGCAGGTGTTCGATGCGCTGTGGAACGGCGAGACGGAGGTCGACGCGGTCATCTCCGCCAAGGGCCTGAAGCAGATGTCCGACAGCGGCGAACTCTCCGCCATCGTCGACGCCGTGCTCGCCGCGAATCCGAAGTCGGTGGACGAATACCGCGCCGGCAAGGACAAGGCCTTCAACGCGCTGGTCGGCCAGGCGATGAAGGCGAGCAAGGGCAAGGCCAACCCCACGCAGCTCAGCGAGCTGCTGAAGAAGAAGCTCGGTTGACGGCGGAGAACGGCGGTCTCCGGCCGCCGTGGCTCAGGGCTTGGGCTGCGGTGCGGCCTGACCGGCCAGCGCCGACTGCGGCAGCGGGCCGAGCGATCCCGGATCGGCGCCACCCCACAGCCGCTTGAGCCGGTCCAGTTCGGCGTCGAACAGCGCCGTGATGCGACCGACCTCGGCCTGCTGGTTGACGATCAGCGCGCGCTGCGCCTCGATGCTCACGTCCACCGACTCGATCTGCCCCTTGAGCTTGCCCGGCAGGTTCTTGCCCTTGTAGAACTCGGCCTCGTCGAGCAGCGGCTTGCGCTCCTTCTGCAGGTCGGCCAGGCGCTGCTCCGAGGCCTGGATGCCGCTGCGCGTGGCGTTCAGCGCGGCGTCTCGGGCCTTGTTGTGCGCGGCCTCGTTCGGAAAGCGCGCCAGCAGGTTGCGATCGCGGCGGATCGCCTCCTGCTTGTTCGCGCGCTCCTGCGCCTTGCGGCGCTCGGCCTCCTCATGCACCGCGCGCTCGTCGGACGTGAGACTGGGTTGCAGCACGGTGCGCAGCGAACCATCGCTGTTGAGCACGCGCTGCTCGCGGTCCATGCATTCGGCGATCGGGCGGTCGCGCGTGAGGGTGCGGCCGGCGGCATTGGTGCAGGTGTAGATGGCGCTGCCGTGCTTGACCTCCTGCGACGAGGCGTCCACCGCCAGCGACCCCAGCACGCCGAGCATCAGGGCGGCGTTCAGTCCGCGCACACGACAGATCCTCATCCCGCCCGCTCCCCGTTCCTTCAT
This sequence comes from Methylibium sp. T29-B, assembly GCF_000576225.1. Taxonomy (NCBI): domain Bacteria; kingdom Pseudomonadati; phylum Pseudomonadota; class Betaproteobacteria; order Burkholderiales; family Sphaerotilaceae; genus Methylibium; species Methylibium sp. T29-B. The sequence continues at coordinate 8,926 of NZ_AZSN01000044.1, forward strand.
GTCTCAGACGCCGTAGCGATCCCGGTAGGCTGCACCCGTGGCAGGTGTTGTGCCAGCGCCGGGTCAGCCTGGCGCGCCAGATACTGCAGCAAGTCCGACAGCGTCGCAATCGCACAGACCGCCAGGCCGAGTTCGCGCTGCACGAACTGCACCGCGGAGTGATCGGCATCGCGCACGCCGTCTTGAGTGGTTTCGGTGGCCCGCTCCTGGCGGTCGAGCGCGATGGCCACGCCGCAGGGTTCGGCCCCGGCGGCCCGGATCATCGCGACCGACTCGCGCACCGAGGTGCCGGCTGAAATCACGTCGTCGATGATCACAACGCGGCCGTGCAGCTTGGCGCCGACAAGGCTGCCACCCTCGCCGTGGTCCTTGGCCTCCTTGCGGTTGTATGCATACGGTAGGTTGCGGCCGAGGCGGGCGAGCTCGATCGCCACCGCGGCGGCCAGCGTGATGCCCTTGTAGGCCGGGCCAAAGATCATGTCGAAGGCCAGGCCGGAAGCCTGCATCCGGCGTGCATAGAATTCGGCGAGGCGGCCCAGCTTGGCGCCGTCGTCGAACAGCCCGGCGTTGAAGAAATACGGAGACAGGCGCCCGGCCTTGGTCTTGAATTCGCCGAAGCGCAGCACGCCGGCCTCGACCGCGAAGGCCACGAAGTCCTGTGCGAGGTCGTCTCGCGCCGCAGTGCCCGGGCCGCCGAATGTGCTCATCTGGACATCTGAAATAGGTAGGTGCGTTGTGTTGCGTCTGGTCTCGCTCAATCTCAACGGCATCCGTTCCGCGGCCAACAAGGGCTGGGTCGAATGGGCCGAGAAAAGCGCGATCGATTGTATGGGCGTGCAGGAGCTCAAGGCCCAGGCGGCCGACCTGGGCGGGCGTTTCGACCAGGTGGCCGGCCTGAAAGGCCACTTCCACTATGCCGACAAGAAGGGCTACTCCGGCGTCGGCCTGTACACGCGCGGCACGCCGAGCGACGTGGTCACCGGCATCGGCGAGCCCGAGTTCGATGCCGAGGGGCGCTACGTCGAGGCCCGCTTCGACACGCCCCAGCGCAAGCTGTCGATCATCAGTTGCTACTTTCCCAGCGGCTCCAGCTCCGACGAGCGGCAGCAGGCCAAGTTCCGTTTCCTGGCCCTGTTCTACCCTTACCTCGAGCTGCTGAAGGCGACCCGCGAGTTCATCCTGGTGGGCGACGTGAACATCGCGCACCGCGAAATCGACCTGAAGAACTGGAAGAGCAACCAGAAGAACAGCGGCTTCCTGCCCGAGGAGCGTGCGTGGATGAGCCGCGCGCTCGACGAACTGGGCCTGGTCGACGTGCACCGCACGCTGCGACCCGACGACACGGGCGAGGCCTACACATGGTGGAGCAATCGCGGCCAGGCCTGGGCCAACAACGTCGGTTGGCGCATCGACTACCACCTGGCGACGCCGGCGCTCGCCGCGCTGGCGCGTTCGGCGTCGGTCTACAAGGCGCAGCGCTTTTCCGACCACGCCCCGTTGACGGTCGATTACGAACTTTCGCTGTGAACCTGCACGGCGTTTTCCCAGGAGATTTCTCATGCGCACCACGGCCCTGATCGTCGGCGTCTTGTTGCTTGTGGCGGGCGGGCTGATCTCGGCCGGCGTCCTGAGCTTCGACAAGGAAGAAACCGTGGCGAAGCTCGGCCCGCTGGAGATCACCACCACCGACCACAAGAAGCCCGCTCCGGTGGTGGGCTACCTGCTGCTCGGCGTGGGCGCGCTGGTGCTCGTGGCCGGGTTGGTCGGCAGGAAGTGAACGGGTGTCGATCGTGGTCTGGGCGCTCCAATGACGCGGCTCGAGGCCGCTGAGCCGACGCGGGCGACCAACGCCCCTCCCGATCTGACGGAGCTGACGAGCCTGCGTTTCATCGCAGCGCTCGCAGTGTTGGTACTGCACTACCGAGACTTTCTGGGTCCGCTGCCCGGCTGGGTCCTGCGCGGCATCGTGGGAGGCAGTACGGCGTCACCTTTTTCTTCATCCTCAGTGGTTTCATCCTCACCTACCGTTATCACGGTTGGTTCGCCACAGGGGTCGGCGACGTCGCGTTCTGGCGATTCCAGCGCCTGCGCGTGGCGCGTCTCTATCCGGTCTACCTGTTCGGGCTGCTGCTCGACACACCGTGGCATCTCATCGAACGCGCACAGGTCAGCCAACTGGCCGCCGTTGGGACCACCTACTGGGCTTCTTGGCTGCTCAATGCGGTCGGCCTGCAGGCCTGGGTGCCTGCGGTGCCTTTTGCGATGTTCTGGAACACGCCGGCCTGGAGCGTGTCGGCAGAATTCTTCTTCTATGCGAGCTTTCCGTTCCTGGTGCATTGGCTGAGTCGGCGATTGCGGTCGACGGCATGCCTCGCTTTCGCCTTCGTTCTGGCCGTGTGTGGCGGCATTGCGCTGTACGGTGCGGTGATCTACACGATGAACTATGTCGTTGCGGTCGGTGCGGAGGCGCAATACATCGTGCTGGTCTACAACCCGGTGCTGCGTTTCAGTGAGTTCGTCGCCGGCAGTTTGGCGGGGTGGTATTTCGTACGGATGCAACACCAGCCGGACGGCCTCCGGCACCGGGGCGCTTCGCTAGGATCGGCGCGCAATGTGGTCGTCATGGTGGCCCTCGCCGCCATCGCGGCGCGTGTCTGGATGCCGGACTACACCGGTCCCGATCGCTGGGTCTGGTTGCTCGACGTGTCGGTCAAGTACGGTAGCTTCGTACTGCCGTTCACGGCTCTGATCCTCGCGGTCGCCTCGGGACATACAGTTCTGAGCGGCTTGCTCCTCAGGCCTTGGATGGTCGCGCTCGGTGAGGCCAGCTATGCGCTTTACATCATCCACTGGTCAGGGGTGACGATCCTGAAGATGGGCTACTTCGGCGGGAAGCCCTCGTGGGCGGTGGTTGCCGTGTTCCTGTTCGGCACGGTTGGTGCATCGGTGCTCTGCCATCGATGGATCGAGGCGCCCTGGCGAGCGAAACTGCGCGGACCTTCCGTCTTTTGAGAGGGCGCTTGCGCACGCCGCACGGCAACCCGGTCTGACCCTTGGCAACTCTGAGTCGACCCTTGATTCCCAATGAATCAACGGCTTGGCGCGGGAGCGTGGCGGGGACCCGCCCGTGCGCTGTGTCGCCTGACTAGGGAGTGGTTCGTCGACGATACGGTTGCGTCGCAATTCTGTGTCGACCCGCGACGCTGGCGCTGCGCAACTACGGTCAACAAAGCGCGGTCTAGAACCCTCGGACGGTCCGGTGCAATACATCTGCCCCGGCCGGTCCGGAGAATTTAAGCGTCAGCCCATGACAACGGGTACATCTTCCGATTCGTCGTCGCCATCGTAGCGGTTGTCCAGGCCCCACGGCCCGCCATTGATTTCAAGGGCATGGGCAACGCTCTCTATCAGCTCGTCCGGGTACTGGCCGTTGAACTCCTCGCGTAGCTCCTCGGCCATATCCACGTCGGGCCAACTAAACCCGTTGGACGACTCGTTGTCATAGAACGCGAAGTCGATCAATGGCGTGTACTTGCTACGCGCCCAGGCCTTCATGGTGTCGGCGCCTTCATCCTCGTCGATCGTCTTGACCGCGTGTTCTTCGACAAATTGCCCGAGGTTTGGCTTCTTCAGGACAAGGTCTAGAACATGGTCGATGTAGGTCCACTTTATCGGCGCGAGGTGCTTGTGAAGCATCGACCAGTTCTTGAACGCAAGACTGATCGCGATCTCGTTTTGGTGCCAGCCAAGGGTTTGCCTGCCTGGTCAGCCTTTTTGACCATCTTGGCGTAGCGTCGCATCAGGTCGAGCAAGTCCTGGCCCGACAGATAGTCGAGTGTGGAGAAGGTAACGGATGCCATCGTGAACTCCAGTTGGAGCGCATTTGACGAGCACGGCCCGCAGTACTCACGCGCTCATGGAGGGCACGCGAAGGGGAAAACCGAGATGCATCAAGCTTCGCCAGAGCGGGCCGGCCAGGCTTTCTCGTAAGCCCACCGGCACTATGCCATAGCCGGGCATGGAAGGTAAAGATCGCGGCGGACCGCGTCCACAAGATCGGCCACAACGATCATGGGCAGTAGGGACAGATGGGCGGCCTTGCCGTCTTCGCCGACAAACGCGCAGGCTGCCACCCTTTCACGACGCGTACGAGAGAGGCAGGTGCGGGTTCGGGCTGGTGTTCATCGACGTTCCTGAAGTTCGGTTCTGGCGCGACGCCAAATGGCGCGCGTCTGCTGTATCGGCAACTCGTATACGATGCTTTAACGCCGTTTACGGTGTTTTCAACTCATCCTGTTTGTGTAGATCGCTATCCTTCGAGGATGAAATCGAAGCCGGATACCGCAGCGTGCACCGTTTCGGGTCGAGTCGACACTTAGTTGCGACGGCGACCTCGGAACGGGCGATGGACGGTCGACACAGAGCGGCGAAATTCGACACTGAGTTGCCAAAGGACAGGTCATACGATGCTCCAGTACCTCACTGTCCCCGTCACCGCCTTCCAGCAGAACTGCTCCATCGTGTGGTGCGACGCCACGCGCCGCGCCGCCGTCATCGATCCCGGCGGTGAGCTGCCGCGGCTGCGGGCCGAGGTGCGGCGGCTGGGGCTCACGCTCGAGGCGATCTGGCTGACCCACGCGCACATCGACCATGCGGGCGGCACCGCGCAACTCGCCCGCGAGGACGCGCTGCCGATCATCGGGCCGCACGCGGCCGACCAGTTCTGGATCGACGGGCTGGCGCAGCAGAGCCGGATGTTCGGCTTTCCCCCCAGCGAGCCGTTCACACCGACGCGCTGGCTCTGCCCCGGCGGCGTGGACGACCGCGTGACCCTGGGCGACTGCGAGCTCGAGGTGCGGCACTGTCCCGGGCACACGCCGGGGCACGTGGTGTTCGTCTCGCGAGAAGCCCAAAGGGCCTTCGTCGGCGACGTGCTGTTCGCTGGCGGCATCGGCCGCACCGATTTCCCGCAGGGCGATCACGACACGCTGGTGGCGGCGATCCGCACCCAGCTCTGGCCGCTCGGTGATGACATCGTGTTCATCCCCGGCCACGGGCCGGAGAGCAGCTTCGGCCGCGAGCGGCGCCACAACCCCTACGTGCGCGACGTCTGAGCGCCCGCGCTCGCGCCCCTGCGCTCAGCGCGACTGCTCGCGCGTCGGCGTGGCGGGCTTGGTGGCCTTGCGGTCACCGCTGTCGGTCAAACCGGCGTCCCAGCGTTGCGGTGGCTTGGGCGCGCGTTCGTACAGCGGCAGCACCTTCGGCAGGTTGGCCTCGATGTCGCGGATGCGGGTCGGCCCCTGCGGGTGGGTGGAGCCGTACTCGGCCAGCTTGTTGCCGCTGCCCCCGCCCCCACCGCCGGTGGCCTGGCCCATCTTGGTCCACAGGCTCACGCCGGAGCGCGGGTCGTAGCCGGCGCGCGCGGCCAGCTCCATGCCCACCAGGTCGGCCTCGGACTCGTCGTCGCGGCTGAACTTGAGCTGCAGCAGCTGCGCGCCCATGCCGGCGAGGGTGCGGCTGGCATTGCCCAGCCCGAGCAGGGCCGCGCCGATCTCCAGGCCGATGTTGGTGGCGGTCGACTTGCCCATGCGCTCTCGGGCGTGCTCACGCAGCGCGTGCGCGACCTCGTGGCCCATCACCATCGAGACCTCGTCGTCGGTCAGCTTGAGTTGTTCGATCAGGCCCGTGTAGAAGGCGATCTTGCCGCCCGGCATGCAGAAGGCGTTGATCTGCTTGCTGGCCAGCAGGTTCACCTCCCACTTCCAGCCGGGCGCGCGCCCGTTCCATTCAGGCGTGAACGGGATGATGCGCCGCGCGATGGCGCGCAGCCGCACCGTCTGCGTGTCGTCGGCGCCCACCAGCGCGTTCTTGTTGCGGGCCTCCTGCAGCAGTTGCGCGTACTGCTGCGTCGCGGCCTGCTCGACCTGCTCGGCCGGCACCAGCTTCGAGAAGCTCGACTGCTTGCCGACATCGACGCCCTCGCGCGCGCCGGCAGCCGGCAGCAGCAGCGCGGCGCCCGCGCCAGCCAGCGCGGCATTGAAGCGGCGACGCCCGGGGCGGGCGGGCGTAGGGGTGTCCACGGCGTTCTCCGGTGCGTTCAGTCGCGCGAAGGCGGCGCACAGGCTGCAGTGGTAGCGGGGAGACGAGATGAACTGGCTCATGGCGATGAGACTCCGGGCGCGGCTTCGCGTTCCAGCATCCGGCGCACCGACGGCAACAGCAGGTAGGCCGGGAACGACAGCCAGAACGTCAGGAAGAAGTAGACGGCATACCCCAGCTCCTGGGCGCCGATGCCGCCGGCCCAGCCGGCCACCGCGCGGCTGAAGGCGAAGATGCTCGACAGGATGGCGTATTCGGTGGTCGCGCGCGCCTTGCTGGTGATGCCCATCAGGAAGGCGAGGAAGGCGCCGGTGCCCAGCCCGCCGGTGAAGCTCTCGAGCGCACTGGCCGAGTAGACGATGGCCTGGTGCAGCGGCTCGACGCCGATCGTCGCGGCCGCACCCGGCGTCAGCAGCGGCACGGACCAGGCCGCTCCCGCGTAACCGAGGTTGGACAGCGCCTGCCACAGACCCAGCACCCACAGGCCGCGGAAGATGCCGCGCTTGTCGACGTACCAGCCGCCGACCAGCCCGCCAGCGATCGACAGCGCCAGCCCGAGGTTCACGCTGACGAAGCCGATCTGCCCGGCCGTGAAGCCGGCGTCGACCCAGAACGGCTTGACCATGAAACCCATCGCCGCGTCGCCGAGCTTGAAAAGCAGGATGAAGGCCAGCACCGCCACCATGCCGGGCCGCAGCAGCAGCTCGACCCAGGCGCCGAACACCGGCCCGTCGCGCAGCGCCAGCGCTTGCGGTGCGCGCGCCGCACGCACCAGCAGTGCCGCGCCGGCAAACATCAGGCCGACCGGCAGCGCGCCGCGGAACCACCAGGTGGTGCTCACGGCCTCGACCGCGCTCCACTGCAGTGCGCGGGCCAGCGGCCCCAGCACCGGCCACAGCAGGCCGACCAGTACCAGCCCCAGCGCGACCAGGAAGCCCGGCTGGGCGCGCAGCAGGCCGAGCTCCTTGCCCACGCTGCTGGGCGGTGCGCCGACGCGCGGCCGCTCCGCCGGGGCCAGCAGCGCCATGCCGGCATTGAGACCGAACACCACCGCGCCGAGCGCATAGGCCGCGCTCCAGCCGAGCGTGCCCGACACCATCAGCAACACCCCGGCGGTCAGCATCCCGGCGCGGTAGAAGCCGATGCGCAGGCCGTTCGCCAGGCCGTACTCGCGCTGATCGAGCAGCTCGATCGTGTAGCCGTCGGTCGCGATGTCGTTGGTGGCCGACAGCACGGTGAAACAGCCGATGGCCACCCACACCCAGGGCCCGAGCGCGAGACCGAACACGGCGAAGCCGATCATCACGGCGGCCATGCCGAGGTTGGCCGCAGCGACCCACCAGCGGTGCCGGCGCGCCCAGTCGACCATCGGCGCCCACAGGAACTTCACCGTCCAGGCCAGGCCCAGCAGCGACAGCAGACCGATGTCCGCGAGGTTCACGCCCTGCTGGCGGAAGTAGACCGGGAACAGATCGAAGAACACCCCCAGCGGCAGGCCTTCGCTGAAATACAGCAGGGCCACCCAGAACAGCTTGCGCCGGTAGGCGGGGCGGGCCGTCGTGGGGGCGGGCGCAACGGGAGGCACGGCGGTCATTGCGGGCATTCTAGGGAGGGCCCCCGCTGCGCTGTCGCCCCGCCGTCGGCACGGAGTCCAGCGCGGGACTACAGTGCTGACGGGCCCCGACCGTGGCCTATTCCTCATTCACAGGAGACCCGACGATGAAGAAGCTGCTCCCCCTGGTGCTGGCCCTCGCGGCCGGCGCCGCCATGGCTCACAATTGTCCGAACGAGATGAAGGCGATCGACGCCAAGCTCGCCAGTTCACCGAATCTGGGCGAGGTCGACCTGGCCAAGGTCAAGGCCCTGCGCAGCGAAGGCGAGGCCGCGCACAAGGCCGGCAAGCACGACGAGTCGATGAAGGCGCTGGGCGACGCGAAGAAGATCCTCGGCATCTGAGCGCGGCGTGATCCTTGCCCCGCGTTTCGCGCGGGCCGTGCCTTGCGGCGCGGCCCGTTTGTTTTCCTGGCACCTCGAACCGGCGACGCTCGATCGATCTCCCCACACGCCCGATGACATTCGCACACGCCTCCTGGCACTGGCTCACCCGATTCGGAGAATCCGGCATCGTGATCCCGATGGCCCTCCTGGCTGCTGCGTGGTGGTGGTGGGCCACGCCGAGCCGGCGGCCCCTGTTCGCGTGGCTGCTGCTGCTGGGCTCCGCAGCCTTCCTCACGCTGGTGACCAAGGTCGCGTTCATGGATGGGGCCTCGGCATCGAGGCGCTCGACTTCACCGGCCTGTCGGGGCACTCGATGCTGGCCGCCGCGATCTACCCGGTGCTGGCGCGCACGCTGGCCAGCCCGGCCGCGGTGCCGCCGCGCTGGGCGATCGTTGCCGGCTATGCGCTGGCGGCGGTGATTTCGCTGTCGCGCGTCGTCATCGGCGCGCACTCGGTGTCGGAGGTCGTGCTGGGCTTTGCGGTGGGCGGGGCGGCGAGCGCGGTCGCGCTGATGCTCGAGACCCGTCATCCGCCGCCGCTGCCGAAGCACTGGCTGGTGGTCGGGCTGGCGGGCTGGCTGACGCTGATGCCCGTGGTCGCCGCGCCATCGGGGACGCATGGATGGTGCAGCGGCTGGCCAAGGCGTTGTCGGATCGCGACGTGCTCTTCACGCGGGCCGATCTGCACCGCCTGCGGCCGCCCGGCTGAGCGGGCCGGGCCCCGGCCGTCAGCGCGGCGGTTGCAGTCCGCGCCGCGCCTGCAGCGCTCGTTCGCGCACGTGGCAGCCGTCGAGGTGGTCGTTGACCAGCCCCATCGCCTGCATGAACGCGTAGACCGTGGTCGGGCCGACGAAGCTCCAGCCGCGCCGCTTCAGGTCCTTGCTCATCGCCACTGACTCGGGCGAGGTGGTCTGCGTCTTCAGTGTCTCGAGCGTCATGCGGCGGGGGCGCGAGGCGGGCGCCGGCTCATGGCGCCAGGCGTAGGCCGCCAGCGAACCAAACTCGGCGCGCAACTCGATCACACGGCGGGCGTTGTTGAGAGTCGACTCGATCTTGCCGCGGTGGCGCACGATGCCGGCTTCGCCCAGCAGCCGCTCGACATCGCGCCCGGTGTAGCGCGACAGCCGCTCGGCATCGAAGTCGGCGAACGCGGCGCGGAAATTCTCGCGCTTGTTCAGGATGGTGAGCCAGCTCAGGCCGGCCTGGAAGCCTTCGAGGCAGAGCTTCTCGAACAGCCGCCGGTCGTCGGTGACCGGGAAGCCCCATTCGTGGTCGTGGTAGTGCTGGTAGGCCGGCGTGGCCGCGCACCAGGTGCAGCGTGGCGCGCCATCGGTGGCGGTGTCGAACAGGCCGGAGGGAAGCGGTGGGCTCATGCGGTGGACTCCTCGGCGCGCATCATGCCTGCCGGAGAGCCGTCCCGTATCTTCAGTGCAACCACACCGCGACGGCCAGTGCCACCGTCGCGCCGTCTTCCTGGCCACCGTGCTCGGTGACGGCGAGGCCGCGACGCAGCTCGTAGCTCGAATCGAACCAGCCGCAGGCCGGCAGGCCGTCCTCGGCAGCCGCTGCACGGTCGTCCTCGCGTGCGGCGCGGCGCGCCCGCACCAGGGCCAGCGCCGAGGTCTTGCGGGCGAACAGGCGGGGGGTGAAGCTGAAGCTGAGCATCATGAAGGCCTCCGTTGAGCGTGTGCCTTCAATGTCGTCGCCGCCGGGCGCAGCGACCATCGCCCCGAGGGCGGCCCCGCGGGGGCACCGGGCCGAGGGCCCCCGCGGGGCGAAACCGGAGCGGTGACGGGGCGTGAAAGCAGGCTTCAGGCGGTACCGTCCAGCACGGCGTCGAGCCCGGCCAGCACCTGCGCCACATCGATCGGCTTGGTCCAGTAGTCGTCGAAGCCGGCACGGCGCGCCGCCGCGATCTGCTCGTTCATCGCGTCGGCCGACAGCGCGATGCAGCGCAGCGCCCGTGTCGACGGATCGGCGCGCAGCGCCTGCACCAAAGCCAAGCCGTTGGTATCGGGCAGGTTCATGTCGATCAGCATCAGGTGCGGGGAGAGCTCGCGCGCCAGCTGCAGGCCGCTGGCGCCGTCGTCGGCGATGTGGAGCTGCCAGTCGGGGCGGGCTCGAAACACCTCCTGCAGCAACACCTGGTTCAGCAGTTCGTCCTCGATGTAGACCACCTGTCGCTGCGCGCGCCGCGGCGCGGGCGGTTCGTGCAGTAAGGCTGCGGGCTGTGTGGCGAGGTAGGCGCTGCCGCTCGGCTCCTCGGCCTCGGGCAACTGCAAGGTGAAGGTCGAGCCGGCGCCCGGCACGCTGACGACATCGATGCGACCGCCCATCGCCTCGGCCAGCTGGCGTGCGATCACCAGGCCGAGACCGCTGCCTTCGATGCGGCGTCGTTCGGCACCCAGCCGATCGAAGGGTTGGAACAGCCGCGCCTGCTGCTCGGCCGTCAGGCCGACGCCCCGGTCGCGCACCGCGATCTTCACCGTCCCGTCGCTGCGCTGCAGGTTCAAGACCACCGGACTCTGTTCGCCGCTGTACTTGATGGCGTTGGACAGCAGGTTCACCAGTACCTGTTCGAGCGCACGCTCGTCGCCGCTGACCCACAGCCCGCTCGGTGGCGTCGGCTCGATGGTGATCGAGCGCCCGCGCGCCAGCGACTGCACCAGGCTCAGGCTCGCGTGCAGCGCGGCGTCGAGATCGACCGCCAGCGTGCGCACCGCGACCTCGGCGCTTTCGATGCGGCTGATCTCCAGCACGTCGTTGATCAGATTCAGCAGCCGGTTGCCGGCCCGCTGCACGCTCGCGAGGCGCTGCGCCTGCGGAGCCGCCAGCGGGTGATCCTCGTCCAGCGCCATCAGCTGCGTGAAGCCGAGGATGCCGTTCAGTGGCGTGCGCAGCTCGTGGCTCACCCGCGACAGGAATTCGCTCTTGGCGCGGCTCGCCCGCTCGGCCTCCTGCATGCCGCGGGACAACTCGTCGGCCAGCTGCTGCTCGTGCACGTCCCGGCAGGTGCCGATGACACCGGTCGGCGCGCCGGCCTCGTCGCGCGTGGCACGCACCACGAACTCGAGCCAGCGCACGCTGCCATCGGGCTGGCGGATCCGATACCGGCCCTCGAACGGTCGTTCGCCGGCCAGCGCCTCGCCGATACCGGCCATCACGGCGTCGCGGTCGGCCGGATCGATCTGTGCCATCCAGTCGTCGAGCGTCACCCGGCCATGCGGGTGCGAAAGTCCGTGATTGATGCAGGCGCGGCGATCGAGGTTGACAAGGCCGTCGGCCAGCACGAACTCGGCGATGCCGATGCGCGCTGCGTCGGCGGCGATCTGCCAGCGCTCTTCATGGGCCTGCAACGCCTCCTCGATCGCCTTGCGCGCGGTCACGTCGGCGGTGAATCCGTGCCACAACGTACCGCCGTCACCCAGGCGCGTCGGCGCCGCACGCATCTCGAACCAGCGCAGCGAGCCATCGGGCAAGGTCATGCGGAAGCTGTGCTCCAGCCGTGTCAGCCGCGCCGCGCCCTCGGCCAGGGCCTTGCCGAGCGGCGCGAGATCCGGTGGGTGAACGTGGCGGAAGAAGGTCAGCGCATCGGCCTGCAGCGTGGCCGCCGCCATCCCGAGCACGCGTTCGGCGCCATCGCTGACGAAGGGGTAGCCGGCCCGGCCGTCGGGATGCTCCTCGAAGGTGAACAGCATGCCCGGCACCTGCGCGGCCAGTTCGCGCAGCGTGACCTCGCCGCGACGGGCCTCGCTGGCTGCCGCCAGCGTCGACGTGACGTCGCGCACCGTGCCGCGATAGCCCTCGAAGCGGCCAGCCGCGTCGAACACCGGCACCGCGCTGCGCGACAGGTAGAGCAGCCCGCGCGGCGTGTGCTTGGCGGTCAGCACCCGTGCGAACGGCTCCTGGCGGTCGAGCAGCGCCCGGTAGTACTGCGCCGGCACGCGCGGACTCCCGTCGGCGTCGAGCAGCTGGGCGTCGGTGATGGGTTCGCCGAGCTGCCGGCGCGGGTCGATGCCGGTGATGGGCTGGAAGGCGTCGGAAAGCCACCGGTAGCGATGCCGTGCATCGCTCTCCCACATCCAGTCACCGCCGGCGCGCGCGAAGTCGAACAGGCGCTCGCGCAGCTGCGACGCTTCGCGCAGGCCCTGCCGCGACTGCAGCAGTTCGACCGCGGCACAGCCCAGTTGCGCCAGCGCTTCGCGTTCGCCGGCACCGAGCGTGCGGGGCTGGAGGTCGAACACGCACAGCGTCCCGACGGCCAGCCCGTCGATGGCCAGCGGCTGGCCGGCATAGAAGCGCACGCGCGGGCCGTCGGTGACCAGCGGGCTGTCGCGAAAGCGGGGGTCGCGAGCCAGGTCCGGCACGGTGAACAGGCTCTCGCCGAGGATCGCGTGCGAACAGAAGCCCTGGCTGCGCGGAATCTGGGCGAGCTCGAAGCCGCTGCGCGACAGGAACCACTGCGCGTCGTCGTCGACCAGCGAGATCGCTGCCAGCGGCGCACCCGTGAGCCGCGCCGCGCAAGCGGTCAGCGCGTCGAGGCCGGCACCTGCTGCGCCGCCGAGCACCCCGAGCTCGCGCAACAGCGTCAGGCGATGCGCCTCTCGGGGGTGGAAGGGGATCGGCATGGTGTCGCGGGGGGCGGGCCCGCGTATTGTGGCGTTGCCGCCGCGGCCTCGACCGCCGGCCGGCGGTGCCGCGTTCAGCCGGCCTTCAGGCGCCGCTCGAGGAAATCGAGCCGGTCCTGGCCCCAGAAGATCTCACCCTGCACCACGTAGCTCGGCGCGCCGAACACCCCGGCATCGACCGCCGCCTGCGAATCGGCCTCGTACCGCTCCTGCACCGCCTGCGAGTGCGCGGCCTCGAGCCGCGCGGCCGGCAGCTCGCGCTCGACCAGCAGCGATGCGAGCACCGCTTCGTCGGCGATGTTGCGGTCGTGGACCCACACCGCGCGCAGGATGCTGTCGGCGATGGCCATTGCAGCATCGGCGCCGTCGTGCAGGTCGACCGCGATGATCAGCCGTGCGGCGTCGTCGCCGTTGACCGGGAAGTACTTGGGTTCGAGGTTCAGCGGGGCGTGCAGCCACTCGCTGAAGCGCTTGAGCTCCACCAGCCGGTACGCCTGGCGCTGTGGCGCGCGCTTGCCCAGCGGCAGGCCACCCGACACCGGGAACACCTTGCCCCCCAGGTCGACCGGCATCACGCGGATCGTTGCGCCGGCCTTGCGGGCGATGTCCCAGAAGCGCAGGTGGCCGAGGTAGGTGTACGGCGACTGCGGCGCCAGGTAGTAATCGATGGTGGGGCGCATGGGGTCTCCGCTCGCGTGGGGATGGGCCGGCGCTCGGGCGCCTATGCAGCGAGTCTAGAGGCTGCCCGCAATCGGTGCGGCGGCGCGCGGAAGTGGCCCTTCGCGCCGGTGCGACCCGCGGCCGCACCGACATCGAGGGCGGGCTGCCGTCAGTGCCCCCCGCGGCCGCAGGTGGCCAGCCGGGCCAGCGCGTCCTCGGTGAGCACCGGCAGCATCTGGCGCAGGTCTTCCCAGGGATGCGGCCCCGGCTGCCGCTGCAGCGCGAGCGACAGGTGGCGTACCAGCAGGAAGCGGTGCTGCAGGCTTTCCACCTGGATCGGCGAGGGCCATCGCACCAGGGCCCGGTCCAGCAGGTCCAGCGCCACGGCGAAGTCGTCGAGCGGATGGGCGGGGTCCTGCAGGTGCGCGAGCAGCGTGCGGGCGACCAGCAGCTCGAGCTTGGTCGTCTGGTGCCAGAAACTCGCCAGGTCGTCCAGCGCCGCCAGCTCGTCAAGCAGCGCGCCGGCCTCCGCGAGCCACAGCGCGATCGGGCCCAGCGCCGGAGACCCGGGGTGCGGCGTGCCGGCCTCGGCGAGGCGGCCTCGGCCACACCGAGCTCGCGCCGGGCCAGCCCCGCCAGTGCCGCCGCGAGCATGGCGTTCGACAGCGCATAGGCGCGCCGGTCGGCCGCGTCCCCGAAGTGGCGCTTGCTGCGGTACGCGCTGGCGAACAGCTTTGCGGCCTTCACCAAGGCCTCGGCCACGGCGCCCAGCGCCTTGTCCTCGTCGAGCAGCCGGGCCGCCTGGCGCAGCACGAAGCCGCCGCGCAGGCCCTGGCGTTCGGACGTGGCCGAAGTCGGCGCCACGTCCTGGTCACCGAGCGGCCAGCGGCCGAGCGTGTCGTTCGACACGTCGTCCAGCCGATCGAGCAGACTCTCTGCGGCCAGTTGCGCGTCGGGTGAGGCCGAGCGCGACAGCGAGTTCACCAGCAGCTCCAGCTGACCGATCTGCACCTGCGAGTAGGCGCTGCGCGCGCCCAGCTGCAGCGCGCGGGCTGCGCTGTCGTGGTCGCCCAGCTCGCGGTAGGCGCAGCCGAGCGCCGAGCGCACCCTTGAATCGCTGAGCCAGGCGCGGCGCGCCTCATCCGCCGCCAGCGTGGCCAGCAGCCGGTCGATCTGGCCCAGCACAGCCGCCGCCGGCTTGTCGCCGGCTACCGCCACCACCTGCACGATGCGGTCGGCCAGTTCGTGCGCGCTCATGCAGCCGTCGGCATCGCGCAGCAACGAGGTGCCGGCCGACGCGGCGGCGGCACGCGCCGGGGCGTGCAGCCGCCACTGCGGGTCGCCATAGCACTGGTAGGCGCCCCAGGTGTTGTGCTGCGCACCGCTGTCGGCGTGCACCGCCTCGCGGGCCCCGCGAACCGCTTCGCCGAAGGCCTCGCCGTCGAGCAGCGCGCGGTACAGCGTCTTCGCGAACAGCAGCGCCGCCGCGTCGTCGACCTGCCAGCCCGCGGCGACCACCGCCTTCGAACCCATCTTGATGAACTGCAGCGCCAGGCTCGCGGCGAGGATCGGGTGCTTGCGCGGGCCGGCGCCGGGTGTCGTCAGCCCCTCGGCGTCGCGGCCCGAGTAGCAGCAGTTGATGAACACGAATTCGGGTGGCGGATTCATCTGGTCCACGTCGGCCGCGGTCAGCACCTCCTGATGGCTGAGCACCATGCCGGTCTTGCGGATCTCGTGCGCATCGAGCCCGCTGCCCATCGTGCGCACCCACTGGTCGACCACGCCGTGGCCGCACAGGTGCAGCAGGCGGTAGGGCTTCTCGAGCAGCGCGATGCGCACCTGTTCGAAGCTGACCGTCGGGCCGATCAGCGACGACGGCAGCCACTCGCGGTCGTCGTGCAGCAGCAGCTCGTTGACGGCCTGGGCCTCGGCCTCCGCGCCCTCCAGCGTGCTGAAGGCCAGCGGCGCGCGTCGGTCGTCCTGCCAGTTCGCGGTGCTCGGCGCGCCGACGATCAGCGCGTCGTAGCCGGTGATCGCCTGCGGCAGGCGCCGGAAGTCGTCGGTCACGCGCTGGCGCACCAGGCCGGCGTGCACGACGAACGGCCGCGGCGTCTCGCCATCGGCCGGACCGGCGAGTGCCGGGCTCAGCAGTTCCCAGGGGTAGCGCGCCGATTCGTCGTCGACCACCAGCACCGTGTTGTCGAGGTTGGCCAGCCGCTCCTTCAGCTCGTAGGGCAGCAGCATCTGGAACAGCACGCCGCCGAAGCGCGGATCGGTGGGGCTGGCGATGCGGTCGGCCGCGCCGGTCTGGTGGTCGCTCACGCGGTCGATGAAGCGGCGCAGGCTGGCCACGTCGGAATAGACCTGCGTGGATTCGACCCGCGCGCGCTCTCCGATCAGCGCGAAGTTCAGGCCGCCCAGCGCGTCCTGCCTCACCACCAGGCGTTGCCACACCGAGCCCACGGCACGCGGTCGGTAGCCGCGGATGCCGCCCTCGCGCACCTCCAGCACCGGGTGGTCCCAGCGCAGGCGCTCGGCCCATTCGTCGCGCGCCAGCAGTCGCCGCAGCTCGTAGGCTGCGTCGAGCGCGATGTGCTCGTCGATCTCGATCACCTCGACCTCGCGGATGCGCACCGGCTGCGGCCCGCCGGGCATCTGCAGCAGCAGCTGCGCCGCGCGCCACACCCCGTAAAGCAGCCCGGCCAGGCTGTCGCGCGCGGTGACGGCCTGCACGTGGGTGCCGACCAGCACGGTCGACAGCCGTAGGTCGACCGGCTCGCTGCCCCGCGCCGCATAGGGGTCGCGGTGCACGTGCTCGAAGGCATAGCGCAGCACGCCGCGCGTCACCGTCTCCGACAGCAGGCCGGGTGTCAGCTCGCCCACCCGTGCCCAGCCCCAGCAGCAGCGCGCCGGGGTAGGCGGGCGGGGTCACGCCGTGGTTGTTGGGTCGCAGATAGTGCCCGGTGCGGCTGGCGCCGACGAACAGCTTCAGGTCGATCAGCCGCTGCAACTGGCCGTCGAGCTTCTCGTCGACGCGCTTGGCGGCACCGGACACACCGTCGTCCTGGTAGTGGCCGACCATCAGCGGGTAGCGTGCGAAATCGAGGCTGCCGTGCACCACCCGCACCTCGATCGGATCGGGGCTCGGTACCGGCTCGGGGCCGCTGCCACCGTGCGCCAGGATGTAGTCGGCCAGCTCGTCGTCGTCGGTCGGCAGCAGCGCCGGCTGCGGGGTCGGGGGCCACACCGTCAGTGCCGTTCCGGCGCCGCGCCGCTGCGGTGGCTGCTGCGGCAGCCGGCGGGTGCGGCCCGCGGTCAGCAGCTCGAAGTAGGCCTCGAAGCTTTCGCGGTGGTCGGGCAGCGTGCCGTGCTCGCAGGGCGCGTACCAGGTGCGCTCGGGCGCCAGCGCCGAGTTCCACGGCACCGTGCCGTCGCCGCCGTCGCCGGCCAGGAAGTCGATGCCGCGGCGGGTGGCGATCACCGCCTCGCCCTCGCCGAACACGGTCTCCCAGGCATCCTGCGGCGGTCGCATCTGGAGCACCGTGCTGCCGGTGCCGGCCACGTAGAACACCGAAGGGTCTTCACACAGCGCCTGGAAGCTGTCCTGGAACGGGCGGCTGCGCACGAAGTCACGCGCGGCCTTCAGCACCTGCGGGTCGGGCAGCTGGGCGCCATGCTCGGCCTCGGCGATGCGCTGCCAGCTGGCGGCATCGAACAGGTCGCCGAAGGCCGGGTCGCTGTCGTGCGGCAGCATCTGCAGCAGACCGGGGAAGCCGGCGCCGAAGCGCGCCATGTCGCGGTCGGACACCTTGCGCGCCAGCATCGCGAGCATCGTGGCCAGCCGGTACTGACGCAGCAGCAGCATCGCCGGCGCGTAGGAACCTTGTTCGGCGTGCCCAGCATCACCAGGCGGCTGCCGCGCTGCTTGAGGTCCTGCCACAGCGCCTTGCCGGCGACGTCGACATAGAGCGCCTGGCGCGCCACCAGGCCGCCCATCGAATGCACCAGCAGGTGCACTGGCACCGTGCCATCGTCCAGCCGCTCGACGATGGCGCGCAGTTGCTCGCGCAGGCCCGCGCCGCTGTGCTCGATCGACAGCCGCCAGTCGAATGGCACCGCGACGACGCGAAAGCGCGAGTGCGCCTCATCCAGCAGGCGCTCGTAGCTGGCCGCCAGCAGGCCCCCGGCGCGCAGTGCGCTGCCGTCGGCACGCGCGTCGGGATCCTCGAGCGCCAGCCGCTCCAGCGATCCGTCGAGCATCGCGCCGAGCGTGAGCCAGATGCGATCACCGCCGTCGCGGCGCTGCAGCTCGCTGCCCATGATGCCGGGCAGCACCAGCAGGACCGGCTTGCGGGCGTTCTCGCGCAGCCCGAAATCGGCCAGCCAGGCCTCGAATGGCCGCCGGCTCAGCGGGTCGGTCTTCAGCGCCTGCAGCGGGCCGCGCGTGCGGCGCTCGTCGTCCGCCAGCGCGGCGAAGCCGTCGTCGCGTCCGGCCAGCGCGCTGAACAGCGCACTGCGCGACAGGCTGCCGGCACCGAAGTAGGCGAAGTGCGTGACGGTGGGCCCCTCGCAGCGCAGGCTGCGTGGCGGCTGCGCGCTGCGCTGCAGGCCGCCGAACATCGAGCGCGTGTGGACCACGAAGTCGTGGTCGTGCAGGCCGTAGAACACGTCGCCGAGCAGCGTGACGATGCCGCCCCAGCCCTTGCCGCGCGAATCGCCGGCGATCACGCGCAGGCGGTCGGTCGGCTGCGCGCCGCAGCCGGCCAGCGCCAGCGTCAACGGCGAGCCGGGGATCATCGCTTCCAGCCCGGGCACGATGCGCGCATCGGCGCGGGCTGCGACCAATGAGCGCACCAGGCGCGAGACGCGCTCGAACGCCAGGTGACCCACGCCGCCGGTCGCGCCGCCGACCGCCAGCCCGACGGCGCGCAGCAGCAGCGACAGGAACAGGTCGGTGCGGCCGTCGGCCAGCAGCGTGCCGCGTGCCGGGCAGGCC